>QZJY01000056.1 GCA_003597995.1 Dehalococcoidia bacterium | reverse complement strand
GACCTTGCGGCTGCTACGCTCGACGATGACCTCGACAAGAACACGCGCCTCATACAGCAGTTGCGGCGCGACGTGAAGCGGTCCATAAAGCTCCCTATCGAGGAAACGGATGATGTTTCCCTGACGGGTGCGCCTGCCAGCAGGGCAAGCAAGGTATTGGCTTTTGACGCGTCGGGCGCTCCAACCGTAAAGACCGCAACGGAAATGCTCGAGACGATGACGACCATCGGGGCCGGGCTGCAGCTCGTGGACGGAGATTTGAGCCTTACCGACCCTGTGCTGAAAGGCGTAGCCGGTGGAACGGCAGACGAGATAACGGCCACTGTAGACCCCGCGCCTGCCGCGCTCGTGAATAACCTGAAGGTTTGCGTCGAAGCGTCGGGGGCGAACGCTACGACCACGCCGACCTTTGCCCTGAATTCCTTTGATGCCAAGACCATCGTAAAGGGCAGCGGGGCCGCATTGCAGGCCGGGGACATACCCGGGGCGAACTACAGGATGGAGCTGTCCTACGACGCCTCGCTCGACAAATGGGTGCTGATGAATCCCTACTTCGGCAGGGCAGAGGTGCAGTCCGGCTCCATCACCTACGTTGCGGACACCGGCGCGGCTGACGCCTATGTGGCGACACTCGCGCCTGCCCCGGCTGCCACTCCCGAGGGCATGGAAGTAGCCGTCAAGATAGCGAACGCGAACCTGACCACGACGCCGACGCTGAACGTAAACGGGATTGGGGCTGTCACTATAGTAAGAGACGATGATGAACCCGTGCTTGTTGGGGACCTTCCTGCAGGGCATATCGCCGTATTCCGTAAAAAAGGCGCGAGCTGGCTTCTTACAAACCCCTGCAAGGTCACATGGAAGAACTTGCCCGATGGGGCGACGGTACAGGTTCAGAAAACTCAGACCGGGGCGGTTGCCACGGGCACCACCGAGATGCCTATAGATGACACCATCCCTCAGAATACCGAGGGCGACGAATATATGACATTGGCGATAACGCCGAAAGCTACGACCAATATATTAATAATAGATGTTGTGGCATATCTGTCAATTGCCGCTGCTCGGCGCATCGCAGGAGCGTTGTTCCAGGATTCCACCGCTAACGCTCTTGCTGCTGCTTGTAACGGCAACACAACCAACGGATGGGACGGTGCGCCAATACCTATGATAATCAGGCATACCATGGTGGCCGGGACTACCTCGGCAACAACCTTTAAATTCAGGGCCGGGCAGATTGTCGGTGGCGGGAGCACTGTTACCTTTAATGGGTCTGGTGGCTCAAGGTACTTCGGCGGCGTCATGGCCTCGTCCATAACCATAACCGAAATAAAAGCATCGTAAGGAGGGCTGGAAGTTGGCGGAAGACGTGACCATAAGAGAGTGCCATCAGTATAACAAGGATACCCGCGCTTACGTCGAGGCCGTCGAGGAGAGACACGGCGCGGACCTGAAAGAGATAAGGAACGATATCAAGGCCCTCGTGGACAAGATGATAAACCGCTTGCCGCCCTGGGTGACGGCCGTAATCTCGATACTTACCCTGGCAGTCGGCGTTCTGGCCAGCATAGCTTTTAAATAAGGAGTATAAATCGTGACCCTTTCTCAAAAACAGCAGCGTTTTGCCCTAATGGTATGTGAGCTCATAGCTTGGGCGCACGCCAACGGATATGAATTGACCTTCGGCGAGGCGTACCGGACAGAGGAGCAGCAGAAGCTTTATGTCAAGTCCGGCTACTCCAAAACGATGGAATCGAAGCACCTGGACAGGCTTGCTGTGGATTTCAACCTGTTCATTGGCGGTCAGTATGTTACCGATGCGGCGGCCTACAGACCACTCGGGGAGCGGTGGGAAAAGCTCGGCGGCAGGTGGGGCGGCCGGTTCGGCGTAAAGCTCGAGGAGTACGCGGTCAAGGTTGGATGGGACGCGAATCACTTCGAGTACGGTGATGGGGTAGACCGGACGCACCCGTTGACAGGAGGAGGGCTTTAAAATGGGCCTTTTATCATTGCTGACCGGCTCCACGGTCGAGGCCGCGGGGAAGGGCGCAGGCGAAGTCCTTAACGGCGTGGGAGATGCGGCCATAAAAATTCGCACTGCGCTCACCGGCGACCTGCCCCCTGACAAGAAGGCAGAAATCGAGCTCGCCATCATGGGGCTTGAGAATCAGATATTACTCGCTCAGAACGACCTTAACAAGCTGGACGCTCAGAGCGGGAGTCTGTACAAGGGGGGCTGGCGGCCCCTTGCCGGGTGGTCCTGTGCTTCCGGGTTCCTTTATACGGCCATGATTCAGCCGCTATTTGTCTGGGTGTCGAAGAACATGGGCTGGCAGGAGCCGCCTTCTATCGACAGTGAGCTTCTTATCTACGTCCTGTTCGCCCTCCTGGGCGTAGGTGGGTTGCGGAGCCTTGACAAAAGGAATGGGGTCACGAAATGACACTTCAAAATATTATCGGCGGCTTTTGCCTCCCTGAGATACCAAACATCTCGGCGACCGCAAGCATCGATGATACGCTGGTGATAGATGCAGGGACGGAAAAGGTCCATTTCATCCTCCAGGTGCCCAAGACCGGCACTGTTACCCATCTCGGGTTTAGGGTTGGCACAATTACGACTGGTGACGACCTCAAGGTCGGGCTGTATACAGTTGACCCCTCTACGGGACACGCAACCACGACCGCATACGGCGGCATGGTGGCTGGCGTTGTAACGCCTTCAGCGAACACCTTTCATGAGGTGGCCCTGGGCACTAATGCCTCTGTGACGAAAGACGATATCGTCGCCATGTCCGTGGGGTTCAACTCTTTCGTCGCTGGCAACATGAAAATCAGCGCGATGGCAGCTGCGATAGCTCGCGCCTTCCCTCACGTAATACATTTGGCTTTTAAATATGGGTTCTCCCCGCTCTGCACCCTCAAGTATGATGACGGGACATACGGTGCGCTGGACTGCCTGCCTTGCGCGAGCAGCGAAGCGATAACTTTTTCATCGTCCTCAACTCCTGATGAAAGGGCGTTAGCGTTTACGCCGAGAATGAAAAACCGTATAGCCGGGTTCTGGCTGCTACTCGACGCAGACGCAGACTGTGACGTCGTGCTCTACGAGGGTACGACTGCAAGGGCCACCTACACCATCGACAAGGACATTCGTGCGTCCACGGCAGCGCGTATATTCACGTACCGTTTCTCGACGCCCCATGAGCCTACGGTAGGCGCGGATTATTTTCTGGCCGTAAAGCCCGGCGCGTCAAACGTGACGCTCCACGAGTTCACCGTGCACGATGCGGCCATGATGAACCTGTTTTCGGGCGGCTCAGATTTTACATTTGCATCCCGTAGCGACGGAGGCAGTCCCTGGACAAAAGACGCTACGAGGCGAATATGGGGCGGCCTGATAATCGACCAGCTCGACGATGGAGCTGGCGGCGGGGGCGGTATAAATTCTGCTTGGGGGTCGATTAGATGATATATCTTGGAGAATTCAAGGCTGGTGATTCCGTTTTCTACGCGGCAAACTTTCATAACGATACCGGCACGGTCGAGGACCCTTCAGCGGTCGCAGCTCAACTCCGCGCGTCCAACGGCACATGGTCAGACCTGACGGCCCCGGCAAAGCAGAACTCCAAAGTGGGGCACTACGGCGGGACGATAGACACTACAGGATTCTCTGCGGGGCAGCACGTCATTCGCATGGCCGGGACTGTCACCACCGGCAAAGCCGTTGCCACGGAGTTTTGCTTCATGCTCGTCGCCAACACGGCGGCGGATATATATGCCCGGCTCGGCGCTCCGGCAGGCGCTTCCGTGAGTGCTGACGTTGCTGCTATAAAGAGCGAGACGGCGACGATTCTGGCCGATACGAATGAGCTTCAGACGAACCAGGGGGATTGGCTTACGGCAACGGGTTTCTCCACTCATTCGGCGGCTGATGTATGGGCCGTTGCGACAAGAGCATTAACAGATAAAGCAGGATTTTCACTCTCTGCTGCCGGCGTGGATGCCATCTGGGATGAAGAGCAGGCTGGCCATGTCACGGCAGGAACCTTTGGTAGCTACCTTGACTCTGCGGTTTCTGGAGCTGGGGGCGGGAGCGGGGCAACGGCGGAAGAGGTGTGGACGTATGGGACACGTGCGCTCACTGACAAGGCCGGATTCAGCCTTTCGGCAGACCAGGCCGTGAACATCTCGAAGATAAACGGCTCGGCTGACGCAGCGGCAAGGCTTGCCCTGAGCGCGGCAGCTATCTTCAATGGGGCGGCCATAGCCGGGACGCTCTCGAACACGCAGATGACGACGAACCTGACATTCGACGCAGCGAGCCAGATGAATGGCAGGATACTCATCTTTTTACGCGACACGACGACGGCGGCTCTTAGGGGGCAGGCTACGAATATCACCGGCACGACCGCAGCGGGAAGGCTTACCTTTACGGCCCTTACTACGGCGCCGGCAGTGGGCGACACCTTTATCATCGTATAGGAATGGCACAGAAAACCCGCATAAGCCTTATAGGTGCGCCCGGTGCGGCGTATGCCTCTTTCGAGTCTAAGAGCTCGAGGGGAGCGCAGAACTTCGTATCGGTGCAAGCTGGCAACTGGAACGACGCCGAAACATGGGGCGACGTGGATTACCCTTCTATCGCTGGCGACACGGTGACTATCGGCCATGAGGTCAGGTACAATGTAAGCAACTCCCGCGCATTGGGGGAGATGACCATAGCCAGCGGCGGTATTCTAAACTTCATGCCGGACATGAACACAAAGGTCGCACTCGGCCATCAGGACATAGTGATTCAGTCCGGCGGCGAGCTCAGGGTGGGGAATCTCGAGGCGCCTATCCTGAAAGACCAAACGGCTGAGCTTGTCTGGAGCACTACCGCTGATAACGTGAAAGGGATAAATATTGCCAACGGCGGGAAGCTCACCATCTACGGAGACCCGGATCACTACGGGTCGAATGACATAGCCGAGCTTGCGGCAGACTGGACGGCCGGACAGACGTTCACCGTTGTAGGAGACTACACCGCGCTCTGGCAAGCCGGGCAGCCCATCACCGTTCACAGGGGCACTGACTACTCGGCTTATAATACCGATACCGTCATTGTCTCGATTGCGAGCATGGCGCTTAACGGCGGGAACACCGAGATAACGATAGCGCAGACCTTCCCCGGCGGGACCTTCTACGCGAGCGGGCGCGTCACAAACGTGGGGCGGAACGTCAAGTTTTATAAGAACCTGGCGTCCGGCGCGATAGGCAACTACAACACGAACAGGCCTCGTATTCTCGACAATAACGGGATTTTGAACCAGAACGTCCATGTCAAGGACGCGCAGTTTGTCGGCTTCCACAGCATAAACACCAAGTACAACCCTGTCCTTGAGAGCGTTGTTTTCCGAAATGGCCGCTCCTTCATCGAGACCACAAGCGGGATAAACATCCAGGCATCCGGCAGGGTGTTTTCCTGTGCCTCTGCACTCATAGGTACGGCTCTGGCCTCTTCAACGGACGGGCTTGATATATTCGCCTGCTACACGGCGATAACCGGTTTTTACGAGACGAAGCTCACGGGCGAGATTTATTCCAACTACATCGGCCTCTATAACGCGACGCTCGTGTCTGTCACGGGGAACCTCTTCGCGAATGAGCTTGCCATCGTCGGCGGGACCGGCCTTCTATTGTTCGGCGGTCTCGGCTATGATGCTGGCGAAGTGATGAAACGAAACCTGGTCGACATCTATATGCTGGAGAACTCTTTTACCGAGGTGAAGATGCGCGGCGTCCTGATGCCGCCTGACCCCGTTATCGCGAACAGGAACACTTTCAGCGCGAAGATAAGCGTCTCCTCGGAAAATCATCTCAGGGTTTTGGGAGCACATTACCGCTGGAAGCAGTTCGGGGACATTATCAGGAATACGACTGTATTGAGGCCGGGCGGGGCAGGTGATACAATTGAGGTTGTCCCGCTTTCAAACTGCGCCGGAGCGACCCCGCTTTCCATTCTGGAGTGGGATGAATTCGATGTTCCGGCAACCGAGCAGACCCGCTTCGTCTATGTGCGGGGCGAAGGCTGGACGGTTTGGCCTGAAGCTTCAAGGCTGTACTTGTCGGCAGAATACATTGATGATGCGCACACGCTCGCCACGGCGAAGGTGCTGTCCACGCAGGTCCTTTCCGACAATAAGACCTGGACGAAGTTCAGCGTGACGTTCAAGCCGTCCGTCAAAGGAACGGTACGCTATGTGATGCAGCTTTCCAAGTATCAGGCTGGCGCGAAAGTCTACGTCGACAACCAGTTGAATTGAGGGCAAAGGATGAGGGCGCGTTGGGGGGACGGCATAACCAGGGCCGTGACGCATAACGGAAGACCTCCACAGGGGGCCTTCTGGATAGATGGAAAGAGCGTGATATACGGACGTTTCGACACCACTACAGCTACGCCTATAGATGCCCTCCAGCGTCGCCAGTTTTATACCCTCGAAAGCAATAGCCAGTCAACATGGCGGGTTTATACGGTGGAGTAGACTTACATAATACTTACAGCATTTTTATAAGTATTTGAAATCATAGCTGATTTGTAATAGCTGAAAAGCTCTCATAAGCCCCGCGTCGGTGGTTCGACTCCACCCACCGCCACCAACTAAAAACCTCAATAAAACCAGCAATTCCTGAAAATACTTTGGATTTTCCGGTGTTTTATCCTCGTTGACTTCTTCCCGAATCTTCCCTATAATCCTGCTTAAATCAGACAAATTCAGGTTTGTAACTTACACTGTTCTTACATCCGATGGCGTACATTTATAAAAGAGGGAAGTACTTCTGGGTAGGCTGGAAGGAGGGCGGCAAGAGCTTTCAGAAGTCGCTGAAGGTCTCTTCGCGTGATGCCGCAAAAATCCTTCTTGCCGAGTATCAGCACAGGGAGGCGCGGAGCCTTCACAAGTCTACCCTCCTGATGATAAGCAAAGACCTGTCCGAAGCCGTGACCGAATACATCGAGGTCGGCAATGCTGGCAGGTCCAAGGAGACCATACGCGAGAGAAAAGGCGCTCTCAATCGCTTCAAGGCCTACCTCGAGAAAGACTGCGATGGCGAGACCCGGCCCGACGAAATCACCCAGGGAGCGGTCGAGAGGCACTACCTCAAGCGCGTAAAGGAATCACTCGCTGGAGCCAATAAAGACCTGAAGGTCCTGAAGTCCTTCCTGAACTTCTGCATCAAGAAAGGTTACTGCCGCGAAAACCCCGCAAACGAGGTCGAGCGCGTCGAGCCGGTAAAGAAGATTTTCAAGGACCTGTCTTTTGATGAGGTCCACATTTTATTTCTGGTGGCAAGATACCTGCATCCAAACCTGTACCCCATAATAGCCGGATTCTATTACCTGGGCCTCCGCAAGAACGAGCTCGTCTTCCTCGAGTGGAGCGACGTCGACCTTGCCCGGAACGTCATCAGCATACGCTCGAAAGCTGAGAACAAGATAAAGGACTGCGAGGAGCGGAACATCCCCATAAACAGCAAGCTCAGGGAGATTTTAAAAGGCCTGCCGCGAACCAGCCGGTTCGTCTTCCCCACGCCTTCCGGTGTGCCCTGGAAGAACAACCTTTACCGCGAGTTCAAGAAGGTGGCTGAGGACGCCAAGCTGGACCACATCAACATCCAGACCATGCGCGAGACCTTCGGCAGCCATCTTCTGCGCCGGAAGGTTTCCATTTACTTGGTCAGCAAGTACCTGGGGCATTCAAGCGTGGACGTGACCACGAAGCATTACGCGCACATCCCCATAGAAGAGACGCATGAGGAGATTGATTTGCTGTGATTACTGTACCTTCTCATAACCTGCTTTTTCGTATAGCGAAACGCAGTCGTTTATCTGTTTGTTGTGACGGATATCACCCCAAGGGTCTACTTTGCATTCTCTGAGGTCGCCAGACTGCGCGTTCTTCATAAGAACCATCTGAGGCATACCGCCGCAGCCAAGGAAAAATAAAGGCAATGTTATAAGAAGAATTTTCATGGGGCCTCCTGCTTTACGAAGAGATTGATTGCTATGCACTTTACTGCACCTTCTGGTATCCGGCTTTTTCGTAGAGGGCGGCGCACTCATCGACGACGCGTGTCTCTTCCCAGACAAAATTCTTTAGCGGGTTTCTTTTACACTCCTTGACATCTCCAGTCTGCGGGTTTTTCATGAGTACCATGTAATTTGGTGAACAACCGACAACTGCAAAAGCAAGAAACAAAAGCAGGATTCTCATGGGCATATCTATTTTTTCTCCTCACTCAATTGTTTGATTTTCCTTTTTTCTTCCAAAATTTTTCTTCTTATGTAAAGCGTCAATAAATTATCTGGGGCTTTTACCCCAAAATGTGCAATTAGGTTCCACAGTGGCACCATAATAATAAAAATCACAAGGAGCGCATCGCCAGAATTATCCTTGGGTGGACCATGCTTAATAAACAGATAGCCAACAATACCCAGGAGAAGGAAATTTAAGATTATTGCAAATAGTCGCATCTCACCCCCTCTGCTTTACCCAAACTACCTTGTGATAGAAAAGGACCTCTTCTTTCTTATAGACAAGAGGCGGTTCGTTGAAGCTCTCAAGCACGATCAGCCCGTCCCTGAAGTAAATCCTTTTTACCATTGATTCTTCATTTGTAGTCCTTGCGACTACATAATCTCCATTCATGACCGGCGCGGCGGGAGAAACGACGAGTGTTTCCTTTTCTTCGAACTTCGGAGCCATGCTGGTCCCGCGAACTTCTACACCATAGGCGTTCGGGTCTTTCAGGTCGTAGGGGCGCTTTGTCTTCCTGAAGCCCTCGCCTACTGGATAACCCTGCTCATCGAAAAAGCCCTTATCGCCGCCCTTCACAAAGGCCACGACAGGAATGTCGCCGGGCAGGGGCGGGGGGACGGGTTCGCCGGGGAGTCCTTCAGCTACGAAAACTTTCTTAATCTCGAAAGTGATGCCGAGAGTTTTTGAAATATGAAGTAAACGATTCTTACCAATCGTCTTATGGCCGCCCAAAATCGCACCTAAATCACCGGGTGTCCAGCCTAATTTTCCCGCCAGTTGCTTTGCAGAAAGATTATTTTCGGCCATGTATTCTTTAAGTTTTTCAACTACTTCAGAAGTACTCACTATATTTTATTTCCTAAAAAATGGTAATTTAATATTGACATAAATCAAAATATTGATATAATCCCCATACCACTTGGGGCTGCTGATGGAAAACAAACTTACTTCAACTGAGTGTTCAACCGAGGCTGAAAGGCCTGAATCAGCTGTTTTTCTATTGAATCCCGCTGCGGCTGAAGCTGAACCACCTTCGCGTGAACATGGGTGGCCCCAAGAGACCGTGCCTTATCCCATTGCTCGTGCGATGGAATTCTGTCTTGAAAACTGCCAGCTTGCCCAATGTAAAGAGGGGTCCACTGGTTCAGACGATTCAGACCAGCAAAGATGTAGATTCCCGCGACATTGTTCCATTGTTCCCCGTGCAGGTGGACAGTGAATTCGTGTGTTAACCAGGTGATTTTGTCAGCCACAGAGTAGATTCTCCTTTTTATCAGCGCATTGGGGGCGCAGAAAAAATGAAAAACGAATTTAAAAACTTAGGGAGCCCGGACGGACAGCAGCCCCAATCTGCCTATTCGTCCACCCCTAAGAGAAAAGGGCAGACCCCTAGTACCTTCGCCGGGAATGGGTGTTCTGCCCTTTCTTTTATCATAAACAAGCAGTGTGTTCAAGCCATGTAAGTACATGGTTTTTTTATACCTGAAAAGGTGTGCAATTACCCGCAAGAAGAATTGCACGGGATTTCGCGAGTGCAAGATGAGGGAAAAAAGATGGATTTTTCAGCACTTTTAAGGGTTGCGCTCAAGAGGGCGGGAAAAAATGAAACGCTTGCTGTTGCCCTTGACCTCTCTCCTTCTGTCCTTTCACGGAGAATGAACGGGGAGAACGGCTGGACGGAACCGGAAATAAACAAGCTGCTCGACTATGTGGGCTGTGAGATAGCTGACCCTTCTGAGGGGTCGGCAAAGATTCGGGCGCTAAAGGCGACACTGAAGATTGTTTTGAGCGAGGAGTAAACCAATGTCTATCGAACCTATGTACACGAAGGAACAAGCGGCGAAGATTCTCAGGATAAGTCCGAAGACGCTCCTTAACAAGCTGAGCTCGAGGGAGATTACCTATATCAAGGGCAGGCCGGTACAGATTCCCGAGAGCGCAATCAAGGAGTACCTGAGGAAAAGAACTAAAAGGGCAAGGGTTTAATCACTTCGACCAGGCTATACCTTCCCCATTATAGCCGAGCTTAAGTCAGCTTTTCAGATTGTCAAGGAGGCTCCCATGAGCGAACAAATGGCACGATCCAAAGCGAATGATATGAACGACCCGGCAAACGCGCCGGACTGGGATGGTCAGCAGGAGTGTCCCGAGTGCGGGGACATCTGCCGCAACGTAGTCAAGGAGTACGAGCGCATCATAGACTGCCTCGACCATATCGAGGACGGGGACCTTCGCAAGCACATTCGCACAGAGTGGGCGGACATGACCCGGCTGCATAACGACAGGGTATGCGAGCTGAACAAGCGCGTCGTCGAGCTTGAAGCGAAGGCAAGAGAGATGAAAAGCCGCATCACCTTCAAGGAAGACTTACTCAGCGAGGCCCGTCTGGGGCTCATAAAGCTCTGCGAGCACATAGGAAGGGAGAGCTAAGGGGATGGACGAGAACTTCGACAAGCTCGACCGGGCCCTGGACAAGGCCCCCTACGCGCTCCTGTGGCTGGCCGTAGTGCTGGTAGCACTTTCCGTCGCGTCTCAAACCTATATGTGGACAAGGAGACATCATGCAGGACCTGAAAGAGATTCAATCGTCATTGCCGGAAGCGGTGAAAACGCGCCTTATGGAAGAGGCGGCTTTCCTGAAGACGGTCTTTAAGCTCGACGAGACACAGGCGGCCACGGTGGAAAGGGCCCTGTTCATGGGGGCAGCGATTATGAAAGAGGGGGCGTCATGCTGATACTCGGCCTCTTCATAGGTTTTTTTCTCGGGTTAGCAACCTGCTACAACCTGATGAAGGGGAAGTGCAACAGGTGTGAGCGTTACAACCGGGGGGTATGGACCATGCGGCGGACAAAGAGCCAGTGCCAAATGCTCCACGCCAGAAAACGGGTAGCGCAAAGATACGGGAAAGCCCTCAGCTCTGACGCTATAAAGCGGATAGCGCGGCTGATAAAGACCAACAACGATTCATGCGCCTTCATTGAGAGACAGTCACTTCGTGTAACTGTTTGGGACGTGCCTTACGAGGGGCAGACTTACAGGGTAGTCTACGACAATAAGCGTCACAGCATAGTTACTTTTCTGCCGCCGGATATAAAAGTAAAGCGCCCTCATTGGATGAGCGATTTATTTGAACCTTAAACCTTACAGGAGGAGATATGCAAGACGATTTGGTTTTACAGGACCCGCGACCCCTGACGGCTGTCGCTATGAGGGCACAGGTCAATCTGATTCAGGAGGTGATGAAGTCCGTAATGCAGAAAGGGCAGCATTACGGCACGGTGCCGGGGTGCGGCGATAAACCGACACTCCTCAAGCCGGGTGCGGAAAAGCTGATGATGACATTTCGGCTGGCGGCTGACCCGCAGATTCAGGAGATACCCACGGACGACGGCTTGACCTTCAGGGTGTTGACCCGTATCACGAACCAAGCCACGGGCCTTTTCCTTGGAAGTGGCGTGGGCGAGTGCTCCTCGAAGGAAGACAAGTACAACTGGCGCGGGGCTGTTTCCAATAAAGAGTGGGACGCCACGCCCGAAGATAGGAAGCGCGTCAAGTATACCCGGAACGGCGAAATTCAGCAGGTACGCACGAACCCGGCAGATGTGGCGAACACGGTATTGAAGATGGCAAAGAAGCGCTCCCTTGTGGACGGCATTCTTACGGTAACGGCGGCCTCTGACATCTTCACACAGGACATTGAGGATATGCCAGAAGAAGTACTCGGGGCAAAGGGCGGTAATAACACGAGTGTCGGGAGCCAGCAACTGAAGCAGCCGCAGTCCAAGTCTCAGGCGCAGGGCTCGGACAAGCAGGCCCAGGTCGTGGCCTCGGAATATGTCGTGGCCACGGTCGAATCGGTGACCACGAAGAAGGGCAGCAAGAACGGCAAAGACTGGCAGGCCTGGACGATTAACGCAGGCGGGGAGAAATACGGGACATTCTCGGGATCCTTTGCCAATGTAGCCGTAGCAGGGGAAACGGTAAAGATAGGGTTCACTGTCGGCAAATTCGGGAAAGAGATAGTTTCCATTGAGGTTTGCGACGAGGCCCCGGCAAGCTTGCCCGAAGGCTGCCCGAAAGACCTTAGCATATGCGGTAGCGCAGAGATGGACAACGACATGAAGACGGTCTGCACCATAAACGGGAGCCCTTGCCCCTATGCCACAGCCTGAGTTCATGTTCGATGAGGCGAGCCATACTTACTGGCTTGGAGACGACAAACTCCCCGGCGTGACCTCGATACTGAAGGCAGCAGGGCTCTTAGAGTTCCCGCATTCCAATGGAAGTGCCATGCTCAAGGGAACCTATATTCATAGGGCGACGGAGCTTTACGACCGGGACGACCTCGATGCGGACAGCCTCGACGCTGAGATAAAGCCATACCTTGAGGGCTGGATGAAGTTCAGGAAGGATAGCGGCTTTGTGCCTGAACTCATCGAAGCCCCGATGTTTCACCCGCACCTGTTTTATGCCGGAACCATAGACAGGTATGGCGTTTTGAACGGAAAGAAGGTTCTTCTCGATATCAAGTCCGGCAGCCCTCATCCGGCCTACAAGGTTCAGGTGGCCGGTGGATATGAGGGACTTCTCATCGGGAATGGGCACCATATAGACAAGTTTTACAGCCTCTATCTCAAAAACACCGGGGGCTATTCGCTACAGGAGATAACGGACGCGGCACTCTGCCGCAAAACATTCCTTTGTGCATTAACCCTTTATCGCTGGAAGGAGAGCCACCTATGAACACCGCACTTGCAGTAAACCCACAGGCGCAGAACTTTGACGACGCGCTTTCCCTGACGACACAGGCCAAAGGCTTGAAGGTAATCGATAACAACACCTTAAAGGCCGCTGATGAGATGCTTGCCACAGTCAAAGATACCAGAAAGCAGGTATCGGCTTACTTCAAGCCCCTTTGTGACCAGGCCCACAAGATGCACAAGGACCTGCTGGCGAAGATGAAGGAAGTGGACACGCCCCTTGCCGAGGCCGAGATGTACTTGAAAGGGCAGGCCGTGGCCTATATCGCCGAACAGGAGCGCAAACAGAAGGAGGAAGAGGAGCGGCTTAGGAAGCTCCAGGAAGAGGAGCAGTTGAAGGCTGCTATACAGGCTGAAGAACACGGTGCCCCTGAAGTCGCCGAGGCTATTCTGGAAGAGTCTACCGTCATGCCTGCGCCGATGGCCGCCCCCGCGCCCAAACTGGCAAACGGAACCTTACGCGAGGAATGGAAGTGGGAGATAACCGACCCGAACCTTATCCCGAGGGAATACCTCAAGCTTGATGAGGTCAAGATAAACGGCGTAGTCCGGGCCATGAAGAAGGCCACAAACATACCTGGCATAAGGGTTTATTCGACCAAGAACATAGCGGCGGGGAGAAGGTAAGCCCATCCCCAAATTGACCAAATTCGCAATTTAACCATAAGGAGGGTTTCATGCTACAGCCAAACGAAACACGGGAATTGAAATGCGTTCTCACGGACGAGGAGATGAAGAACTACTCAATGGCGCTGGCGAGAAAGCAGCAGGACCTTGCGCAGGCCGAGCTAGAAAAGAAGGCGGCCGCCTCTTATCACAAGGAGAGGATGGAGCGCCTTACATCCGAGATTAACACCGTCTCGCGCAATGTCGTGAACGGGTACGAGTTCCGTCAGGTCGAGTGCTATTGGGACTATCTCTGGAATGATGGCGTAAAGCGCCTCTACAGGACCGATACCGGCGAGATGGTGGACTCGAAGCCTATAAACGAGTACGAGCGCCAGCAGCACCTCAAGCTGGAAGAGAAGGAAGACGGCGAAGAGTTCGAAGAAGCTCAGCAGGAAGAGAAGACAGAGCAGTCCGCTTCTCAGGAAGAGCAGGGCCAGTCAGAAGAGCAGGAAGGGGAGCCCGAGGAAGACCCGACCATGCCAGAGCCGACAAAGCAGGGCAGGAAGCGCAGGAGCGAGGCGAGGGCGTAAATATTTTTCAGCCGGTAGCTGGCACAGAGGCTTTCTGTTGGGGTAGCCGCTGTTTTGTCCGGCAGGGTGCCTTGCCAGCGGGCATCCGGAGAGGAGGCCCAAGGGATGAGGTAATTCACAGGAAACCTTTTTGTAGAGCCGGGGTCGAGAGGCCCCGGTAAATAAAGGAGGGAAGATGAACATATCTGGACTCGATAAGGCAGAGGTTTTGGCGATTCTCTATAACAATGCAAGGCCGCAGGGTATGGGGTTTTTGTCTTATGAACACAAGCCTATGACCAAAGAAGAGGCGGCGGAGCTCCTAAAGAACAACACCTACTTTGATTATGTCAAGGGTCGCGTCATGAAGGTAAACCTCGTGGGAGACGAGTTGAACACATATTTATATAACAGAGACAACGGGCCGGAGGCCGCAGAAAGGGCTCTGAAATCATTGACTTCAATCTAAAGCTCGAAACCGTCCGGAAGTGACCGAAAGGAAAGTCGCTGAAAAGCGGAACCGGAGAATACCGGCATAATGACCTTCCGGGCGGTCTGTCGGTAAGGCCGACACTGATGAGAGCGAGGAGAAAAAATAGATTATGAAAAAAATCATTAAAACGCAAGAAGAACTGGACAAACTACAACGAATCGAAAAAGGCGAAGAAGTTATTATTGAAATATCACTTCGGCTCAACTGCGTACTCGAAGTTTTCGGCATCTTGAGAATCCAGGCTACGCTCGATTGTAATAGATGGCAGGGCCGCTACATAAGAGCATGGGGAAACTCCTCAGTCGAGGCATGGGAAAACTCCTCAGTCGAGGCATGGGAAAACTCCTCAGTCGAGGCATGGGGAAACTCCTCAGTCGAGGCAAGGGGAAACTCCTCAGTCGAGGCATGGGAAAACTCCTCAGTCGAGGCAAGGGGAAACTCCTCAGTCGAGGCAAGGGGAAACTCCTCAGTCGTGGCATGGGGAAACTCCTCAGTCGTGGCATGGGGAAACTCCTCAGTCGTGGCATGGGAAAACTCCTCAGTCGTGGCATGGGAAAACTCCTCAGTCGAGGCAAGGGGAAACTCCTCAGTCGAGGCAAGGGGAAACTCCTCAGTCGAGGCAAGGGGAAACTCCTCAGTCGAGGCATGGGAAAACTCCTCAGTCGAGGCAAGGGGAAACTCCTCAGTCGTGGCATGGGGAAACTCCTCAGTCGTGGCAAGGGGAAACTCCTCAGTCGTGGCAAGGGGAAACTCCTCAGTCGTGGCATGGGAAAACTCCTCAGTCGTGGCATGGGAAAACTCCTCAGTCGTGGCATGGGAAAACTCCTCAGTCGTGGCATGGGGACAGACCCTTGTGCGTGCGTTCTCCGCCTCTATTAAACTGTCCCTGTACGGCTTTTCCATGCTGTCCCTGCCCATTGACCTCAAACTGAAATTCCAAAAAGCAAAGACCTGTCTTGTCCAGAGATATAAGTCCTTACCCTATTTGGAGCGCGAGGGCGTGCCGGTTAAGAAAGACAAGGTGCTTCTTTTCAAAAAAGTCTCACATGATTGCAAAACCCAAGAGCGTACCAAGAACGAAACCTTATGGGCTATCGGCACGACGGTAACACACCCCGCATGGAGCCCGGAACATGGCGAATGTGGTGAGGGAAAGTATCACGCCTGCTCCCGCCCTTATTTCTGTGATGAGTTCAGGAATGAAGCAGACGATATTTATGTGGCTATCGAGGTTGCTATAAAAGACCTCTATGAATGGCCGAACCCGTCCTATCCTCATAAGATAGCTTTTAGGGAAGGGAAGGTACTTTACCAATGTGACAAGTTCGGGAAGAGGATTTGATTCAGAATTGATGAGCGAGGAGGGGGTATGACACACGCTGAATTAATTGAATTTAAAGAGGTTGGAAGAGGCAAGGTTTCTTGGATTGAAAAAATAAACAAGCTGTCCCATGCGTCCCTTAAAAGGGCCATAGTGAAAAAGGCGTGCGTTCTTTCCCGTGACCTTGACTTTACCTACGATGAAGAGAAAAACGAAGGATTCATATCCGCCGGATTCAGGTCAATCGGCACTTTTAAGAAGGCAATTATCCTGCTGGACGGCAAAGAGCACAAGGAGAGGCCGTGAGTAAAACACATCATCTTAAAACCGACCACGACATGTTCAGGGCCGTCATCGCGGGCAAGAAGACTTGCGAGATACGCTTCGACGACAGAGGCTTCAAGGTAGGCGATACGCTCATTCTGAAGGAGACGCTCTACACGGGCGAGGAGATGAAAGGTAGCGAGTCCATGCCTCTCATTTATACCGGCTATGAGCACATGACCAAAATAAAACACATCCTCCGTGGGCCCGTGTACGGCCTCATGGAGGGATGGGTGATACTGTCGATATAACCCTTCTCGCCATCAAGAGCGAGGCCGAGAGCACGGACGACCCGAAAGAAGCTAAAGAAAAGCTGGCAAGGATTGAAGCCCTGACAAACGGGCTTCTGAATCATATCAAGATAAGGAGGGGAGAATGATACAGAGAGAGCTTTTAAAGAACGACTTTGAGCTTCACACGATATGGCAGGAGGTTGAAGATGGCGTAGGCGAGCCCGCCCTGAATCTCCGGGATTATAGCGACGGGATGGTTGAGATAAAGCAGGGCAAGAACGAAATTCTGGTGAGCCATGGTACCCTTTCCGAGCTCATTAAGGTGCTGAAGCATTATCAGAGGAAGGGGAAGTAGATGACTCTCGAACTTATCCACGGCAGGAACGAACTGAAAGCGGCGGCCAGTTGAACCCGGCACATTCCCGCTGGCTCATGGGGTTCCCGCCCGAGTGGGACGCCTGCGCGCCTACGGCAATGCCATCAACCCGTATGTCGCGGCGGAGTTCATCAAGGCGTATATGCAAGGCCAGAGGATAGAATCATGCCTCTAAGACCCCTTCCCCCAGACTTCTGTCCGATTAACGACGACCTGCCGGAGGGGTGGTACTGCCCGGTGACGATTCTGCTGGAGGATTATTTTATACGCCTGGTGAAGCAGAAGCGGAGATTGAAAAACAAAGTTACCGTCAGTACCGCGGTAGAGATAAACCTTTTAGAAGATTTTGGCACTACGTACTTAAGGGTTGATAGAGGTAAGGGTACACAGGAATAGAGAATCGTATTGGAGGGTTGAAAAAATGCGCGATGTGGGAGTTGCATGGTTTAGCGCCGGGGTTTCAAGCGCGGTTGCAATTAAATTGGCAATAGACCGGATAGACCGAATTTTCTACATACATATCAAGGACCAGCATGAAGATACGATGCGCTTTGTCCAGGATTGCGAGCAGTGGTTTGGCAAGGAAGTGTGTATCCTGTCTTCGCCATATAAGAGCGTTGAGGATGCCTGCAGAGCTATGAGCTTTATTAGAAGTCCTCATGGTGCCGTCTGCACCAAACTCCTGAAACGTAGAGTGCGTGAAGAATGGGAGTTTCGTAACACCTTTTTCAGCTGGTTCACATACATATGGGGCATGGATGCTTTAGAGGCCGACAGAGCTAAGGATATAGAGGAAGCAATGCCACAGCATAAGCACATATTCCCATTGATCGATCATCGCATCACCAAAGGCGATGCGCATAAAATTATGAAAGCCAGTGGCATAAGAAGGCCAGCAATGTATGACATGGGCTACTCCAACAACAACTGTATCGGCTGCGTGAAGGGCGGCATGGGCTACTGGAACCACATACGCAAGGACTTCCCTGAGGTTTTTAAATCCAGGGCGGAGATGGAGCGAGCAATCGGGGCGAGCTGTATCAGCGGCGTGTTCCTCGATGAGCTTGATCCTGAAAGGGGGAGGTCAACGCCGCCCATAGTCGAGGACTGCGGAATATTTTGCGAGGCATTAAGCCTGTAGTAGTTAATTCGTATTTTAGGGTTGAAAAGATAGGCCGTTTTTTGGGATATTGAGGGAAAAACCTCAGGGGTGTGCCGTATGCCTATCCTCGATCTCCCAAATTTTCAGGTAGTTGATTCAGAAGAATTAGAGAAAAGTATCAGGCTGGTTCTGGAGACGGTTAGCGACCCTACCGTCTGCCAAGCCTGTAGGGATTTAACGGCAAAGATAGTCAAGTACGGGAAAAGGAAACAGCGCTACATGGATATGCCAATAAGAGGAAAAGCAGTTGACCTGCTGGTGCGCCGGAAGCGGTTTAGGTGCTACAGCTGCAACCAGACCTTCTTTGAGCACCTGGAGGATATGGTCCCCGGCAGGCTGATGACCAAGCGCCTCAAGGAGTACATCGAGCAGGAAGGCATCCATCGGCCCTTTACAAGTATCGCCAAAGAAACGGGCCTTAAAGAGAAGACCGTACGGGATATATTCCATATTCATATTGATAAGATAGCCCGTAAGTTCAGGTTCGAGACGCCCGAGGTTCTCGGTATAGATGAAATTCATCTCCTGCGGGTGTCCAGGTTCGTGGTCACAAACATCAAGGAGAAGACCGTCATCGAGATGCTGGCGAACCGGAACAAGCCGACGGTTATCAACTTTTTCCGGTCCCTGGACGCCTCTAAGGTGAAGTATGTCTGTATGGACATGTGGAACCCTTACCGGGATGCCGTGCGCGAGGTCTTCCCGAACGCCAGGATCATCATAGACAAGTACCACATCGTCAGGATGGCCAGTGAAGCGATGGAGAGCGTCAGGAAGAAGCTACGCGCCGATTTGACCACCAAACAGCGTAGGAGGCTCAAGAACGACCGTTTCACCCTGCTCAAGAGGCGTCATGCCCTGAATGACAAGGAACGCCTGAATGTCGATATCTGGAGCAAGGCTTATCCTCTACTGGGGGCCGCGTACGAGCTTAAGGAGGCTTTCTATGAGATATGGGATGACAAGGAGCAGGGGGCACAGAGCGCCAGGGCGAGGTATTACGCCTGGAGAGAGGCCATCCCGGAGGACCTTATCCCAGATTTCCAGAAAATCCTCACATGCTTTATGAACTGGGAGATGGAGCTATTCGGCTACTTCACGGCCCCGTATACGAATGCCTATACCGAGGGGCTCAACAGCCGGATAAGGGACCTCGACCGGAAGGGGCGCGGCTATACCTTCAACGTCCTCCGGGTCAAGGTCCTTACTGCTGAGGGGGTGCACAAGAAGACTGTTTCAGCCCCTAAGTACGATAAAAACGCCTTCTCCGTGAGCAACTCTCTCATGTCCGGCATTCCGTATGAAACCAACTACGGGGTGGACATTTCAACCTTCATGGCAATGGTGGATAAAGGTGATATCAAGTGACTTTCAACCCTATAGTACGCAGATCCAAGATTTTCGCGATGATAACCACCATCATAGGAATCGTCCTTATCCTCTGGGCGGACTACCAATATGAGTACTTCAATAGACCAGCTACCTCGGGGGACATCTACACGGCATTAGGCATTCTTATTTTAGTGCTGAATGGGATTGCGGCGAGACGAAAGAAGTAAACCGATAGGAGTCTTCATGGGTTGGTCTTATGGATTCGACAATAACTGGAATAGGGATATCGGCTACGGGGTACCGGCGTACTGCGACCATCCGGATTGCAATGAAGAGATTGACCGGGGGCTGGCCTATGTATGCGGGGGAGAGCCTTACGGGGGTGAGCACGGCTGCGGGCTCTTCTTCTGTGCTGAACACCTTTACATGCACACGAAGGGGCAGCTATGTGAAAGATGCCTCCCGAGAAAGAAAAAGCCCTTTGAACCGAAACCGGACCATCCTCTCTGGATACGGCACAAACTGACCCATGAAAGCTGGGAAGAGTGGCGCAAGGCTTATCCAAAGGAAGTGGCCGCCCTGCGGACTCAGTTGAAGGCGGCAAACCGATGAAGGACTGTTTTAACGCTGGTGAGCACAGCGGGCACTGTGACCATCATAGCCATTTTCAACAAGGCGGCGGATGGACGCCGAGGGCCTATGTTTTTTGTACCCTCCTTGGGGGAGAGGTATATACCGAGCCACCAATACCCATAATGAGAGGTCATGCGCTTGAACCCTTTACCATGTGTTTGCCCGATACCTGTCCTGTTAAAAGAGGGGCAGGACAGATGACCCTGTTTTAAAGAACAATCATATTGCCGACCCCGGCAAAATGATAAATGATAGATGAACCTTTTTAAGGAGTAGTCGTAGATGGCAAGAATCCGCACCGTCAAACCAGAGTTTTGCGATGATGAAAAATTAGGGTCTGTTTCGCGTGATGCGAGGCTCCTTTTTATCGGGATGTGGATATATTCCGACGACTTCGGCGTCGTAAAGGGCAATTCTCGATGGCTACTCAACAAAATCTTCCCTTACGATAGCACAAAGATTTCTATTTTCGATGGATGGCTCAATGAACTCATATCAATAGATGTAATCAGGCCCTTTGAGACCAACGGCGAAAAATACTTTTATATCAAGAACTTTGATGCTCATCAGAAGATAGATAAGCCCTCAAAAACCAGAAACCCGGAGCCGCCAGAAGAAGTAATACTCGACGAGTATTCGCCGAGTATTCGACGAGGGCTAGCGGTGGGAAGTAGTAGTCATAAGGGAAGTAGTAAGGGAAGGGAGTCAGAAGGGAAAGGAGAGGACGACGCGCGCACCAAATCTCTCCACGGAGAATTTCAGAATGTTCTTCTGACAGACCAGGAGCTTGAAAAACTCCAAGAGCGGTTTGGTAAGGAAAAGACCTTGGCCCTTATCGAGCGACTGAGTTCCGGCATGGCCTCAAAGGGGTATAAGTATTCTTCCCACTACGCAACTATTCTGAATTGGGAGAAGCGGGAGCCACTGGGCAAGTCACCGCCGGGACCCGGACAACCTAAGTCTTCCTCGATGGATAAGACCTTATCGGCCCTCGATGAAGCTCGACTTCTCGTGGAGGGCAATGAACGGCAAAAGGCATTAGGGGGCGGCGATGGACTATGAGACTTTCAGTAAAGGGATAGCGATACTGTCGGCCTGCGTTACCGATTTCAAGGCGACGGCGGAGAAAGAAAAGCTTGCAGTCTGGTACGAGATGACGAAAGACCTGTCAGACCGTACCTACCTCGAAGCCATTAAGCGGATATGCCGCAATACGACAAATATTTATCCTGGAACGAACATCGTCGGGTTGATACACGAGGCCGCTGAGCAGGTGTTGTCCAATGCGAACGTAAGGCCAGTCTCCCCGTTACAGCTCGAAGACGGTTACACGGACGAGCAGTTTCAGCAGGGGCGCGAGAAGTTGAAGGCGATAATCGACGGGCTTGGGGCAAAATTTGAGGCTCGCTAAGGAGGCGCAGAGAACATGAGAAGAGTTTTCCATAAATACAAGGCCAGGGCCACGGAACTCGATGGCATCCGGTTCGACTCGCAAAAGGAGGCGAACTACTACCAGGGGCTCAAGCTCCGAGAGCGCACCGGCGAGGTCGTGTTCTTTCTCAGACAGGTCCCTTTCTATCTTCCCGGGGGCGTCCGCTATGTCGTGGACTTTCAGGTCTTCAAGGCCGATGGGACTGTCTCATTTGTCGATGTGAAGGGCATGAAGACGGAATCCTACAAGGCCAAGAAGCGTATGGTCGAGAGCCTATTTCCGATTACGATTGAGGAGGTTTGAAGGAATGACTGTAAAAGACATTGAAGTTCGCGGCCGCAAGGAGATATGCGCGTTCCTGGGCGTTCAAAACTGGTTCACGGCCAAGAAGCGCCTGCAACGGCTCGGCGTCCTCGCGCACGACGGCGGCAAGCCGGTCCTGAATCTCGAGGAGTACAAGGAGGCTTCCAAATCATTGCCGAAAGTCGAGCCAAAAAACGACGAGGAATAGGCATGGGCCCCGGTCACAGCGGGGCTTTATACCTTTTTCGCACCCCTTTCGCACCCCTTTTATATCCTTTCTAATACCTTTCTAATACCTTTTTACATCCCTCAGCCGTTTGACAAGGTTTTCTTGCCCCCCTTACAATCCCCCCATGAGCCCCAAAGATGGGATAACTCCGCAGCAAAGGCTATTCGTGCATGAGTACCTGATAGACCTTAACGGGAAGCAAGCGGCGATACGAGCTGGATACAGTGGGAGGTCAGCGGAAGTAACCGCAAGCCGTCTGCTAAGAAAGGCTAAGGTTCAAGCTCTTATCCAGAAGGCCCTTGAGAAGCGCACCACAAAGCTTGATATCACCGCTGACAAGGTTCTTCAGGAGATTGCGAAGTTGGGTTTCTCGAATATGAAGGACTTCGCTGAATGGAGCTCGGGTGGAATCAAACTCAAGGATTCAACAGAGCTCACGCCTGAACAAATGGCCTGTGTAGCAGAGCTCTCAGAGACAACGACGCAGTTTGGCGGCACGGTACGTTTTAAGCTTCATGACAAGCTAGGCGCTCTCGACAGGCTCGGCAGGCATTTAAAGCTTTTCACAGACGTTTCAGAGCAGAAGGTAGACTTCACCGACGAGAAGCCCCAGATAGACGAAGCCGAACGCAAGGCGGCTGAACGCCTCAAAAGGATAAAGGGCAAATGACAGGTGCTGACCACATACGCAGGCTTGACGCTTTGAAGGCCCTCAGGGCACCGCTTGAATCTTTTTGGCGCGAGGCTTACCAGTATACCTTCCCGCTTCGGGGCGAGAAGATAGGCTCTGAAGCCCTTCCTGCAGACGCTGTAAGGGCCGCCTCAAGCGCGTCCCAAGCTCGAATATATGATTCTACCTGCCGTGATTCCGCAAAGCTCCTCGCTGCCAACCTCATGAGCGGTATGACCCCGGCCCACGTTAAATGGCTCGGGCTGGAGATAAACAA
>QZJY01000055.1 GCA_003597995.1 Dehalococcoidia bacterium | reverse complement strand
TCAGATACTCAAGTATGTTGAATACCAAGGTCGCCAGGATTCAGGACAAGCGAAGCTTGAAATATAAAGAACCACGCGCTTGCGCGTGGGTATCTATAATCTTGGCTCCTCTGGATTCCCGCTGGAGTTTACACTGAGTAGAGCGAACGGGCGGGAATGACGACCAGGCGGGCGAACGGCCGTTCGCCCCTACATCACTGTGGGGGGACTGGGATAAATCCCTCTTAATCTCCTCTTACGAAGGGGAGAGACTGGTTAAGGAACTTTTTCCCCTCACCTGTCCTATCCCACTGTGGGGAGAGGAAATAAAAAACATCTCTCCCTTGAGGGGAGAGATAACAGTGAGGGTGAAAGTTATAGTTGGCATCTAGCTTCATGTCCTCCAAAAAGAGGGATGAAATGTTCGAGATTGCCACGTCGTCTGTCCGCATCCGGCGGACTTCCTCCTCGCAATGACAAGCATGTTTAGAGCGTGTCCGCACCGCCAAATCGGGGCAACAGTCCTATTTGACCATTTCGTTTGGATTTAGGTATAATTCAAGTTCACTATTTCTTGGAGAATTCACCGATATGCAGCAGTTAGACGATATTTTATGTAGGCATAGCAGAGACAGGGGCAGCCTTATCCCCGTCCTCCACGAGGTACAGAACCACTTCGGCTATCTGTCTCGCGAGGCGATGGAGGCTGTTGCCAGGTATCTGGGGCTGTCTGACACGACAGTCTACGGCGTAGCGACATTTTACGCCGGCTTCAAACTGGTACCGTCAGGCCGCCATTGCGTGAAAGCCTGCCGCGGCACTGCCTGCCACGTCAAGGGGGCCACCAGGGTGCTGGGAGAGCTTGAAAAGCGGCTGGGGGTAAAACCCGGGGAGACCACGCCCGATGGTGAATTTACCCTGGAAACCGAGGCCTGCTTCGGCTCGTGTGCGCTGGCTCCGGTGGTCGTCAAGGACGGCAAGGTTTACGGACGGGTCGCGCCGGCCAGAGTGAATGACATTCTGCGAGGCGGCAGATGAATCTGGCCGAGCTTCGCCAGCAGGCGCAAACCGAGTGGGCTGCCGTCACGACCCCGCAAAAGCCCCAGATATTTATCGGGCAGGCTACCTGCGGCGAAGCGGCTGGCGCCAGCGAAGTGGCGCAGGCTATTCATTCTGCCATTGAACGCCTGAACATTGACGCACAGATTCACCAGGTGGGCTGCCTGGGTCTTTGCTATATCGAACCACTGGTAGATATCATCAAACCCGGACGCGAGCGCATCACCTATCACAGCATGACCCCTGAGAAGGCTGCGCAGCTTCTGGAAGACTATCTGTTAAACGACAATCCGCGTCCCGACCTGGCCCTGGGGGTGTGGGGCGAAAGCCGTTACGGCATCCCCAGCCTCTGGGAAACCCCTATGCTCAAGCCCCAGGTGCGTATTGCGTTACGGAATGCGGGCGTCACCGACCCCGAAAACATCAGGCATTATATCGCGCGCGGCGGATATCTGGGCCTCGAACGGGCTTTAAAGATGTCGCCGGATGAGGTCATCGCCGAGATTGAAAAATCAGGGCTCAGGGGGCGCGGTGGGGCGGGCTTCTCCACCGGGATTAAGTGGAAACTCTGCCGGCGCTCAACAGGCAGCCCCAAATATCTCATCTGCAACGCCGATGAAGGCGACCCGGGCGCTTTTATGGACCGCTCGCTCCTGGAAAGCGACCCGCACACAGTCCTGGAGGGAATGCTTATCGGGGCTCATGCCATCGGGGCGGCTCACGGCATCATATATATACGCGCCGAATATCCCCTGGCCATCAAACGCCTCGAGGTAGCTATTGCCTGCATGCGGGAAAATGGTCTGCTGGGCAAAAATATACTTGGCTCCGCACTTTGTTTCGATCTGGAAATCATGGAGGGGGCCGGGGCTTTTGTCTGCGGTGAAGAGACCGCTATGATGGCTTCCATCGAGGGCAAGCGCGGCATGCCGCGTACGCGCCCGCCCTTCCCGGCCGACGCCGGGCTGTGGGGCAAACCGACCAACATCAATAATGTAGAAACCTGGGGTAACGTCTCGGCCATCCTGGAGAAGGGGGCTGATTGGTTTGCCGGGTACGGCACCGAAAAGAGCAAGGGCACCAAGACCTTTTCACTGGCAGGCAAGATTAACCGTACGGGGCTGATAGAAGTGCCCATGGGCATGAAGCTCGAGGATATTATCTTCGGCATCGGCGGCGGCATCACGGACGGCAAGCGTTTCAAGGCGGTGCAGACCGGCGGGCCTTCCGGGGGCTGCCTACCGGCCAGCAAGCTGGGCCTGCCCGTGGACTATGAAGCTTTGATGCAGGCCGGTTCCATCATGGGTTCGGGCGGCATGATAGTGCTGGACGAAGACAACTGCATGGTGGATACGGCCAGATACTTCCTTTCGTTCATTCAGTCGGAGTCCTGCGGTAAGTGTGTTCCCTGCCGCGCCGGTACAAGCCAGATGCTCGCGATGTTGACCGATATTACATCCGGCAAGGCAAAGCCGGGCGACATAGACCTGCTGCTGCGCCTGGGCAAGTCCGTCAAAGCCGCTTCACTGTGCGGCCTGGGACAGGGGGCACCCAACTCTGTTCTTACCACTATCGGATACTTCCGGGAGGAATACGAAGAGCACATCCGCCGCAAGCACTGCGCCGCCGCCGTCTGTACCGAACTGGCCAGCGCGCCCTGCAACAGCGCCTGCCCGGCGGGAATAGACGTGCCGCGCTACGTGCGCCTGATAGGACAGGATAAACCGTCCGAAGCGCTGACGGTAATCCGCGAAAAAATTCCCTTCCCTTCGGTGTGCGGGCTGGTGTGCTTCCATCCCTGCCAGGTCAAATGCCGGCGCGGCCAGGTGGATGAACCTATCGCCATCCGCGAACTCAAGCACTATTCTGTGGACCACGGCGGTGAAGCCTGGAAACAGAAAGCACAAACCAGGCCGCCGACCGGGAAGCGCGTGGCAATCATCGGCGCCGGGCCGGCCGGGCTCACCTGTGCCTATTACTTGGCCAGGCTGGGGCACTCGGTGACCATTTACGAATCAGCCGCCGAAGCGGGCGGCATGATGCGTCAGACCATTCCGGCTTACCGCCTGCCGAAAGATGTATTAAAGAACGAAATCCAGCAGATTCTCGACCTGGGCGTCGAGCTCAAGACCAACTCGCGCGTCAGTTCTGCTGAGAGCCTGCTGGCCGAAGGGTACCAGGCGGTCTTTGCGGCCATCGGATTACACGGGAGGATGCAGCTGGGCATCCCGGGAGAGGACAGCCCGCACTATCTGGATAGCATTGCTTTCCTTAAAGCGGTCAATGCGGGGAAGAAGATGAAATTAGGCCGCCGGGTAGCCGTGGTCGGCGGCGGTAATACGGCCGTCGATGTCGCCCGCACGGCCCTCCGGCTGGGAGCCAAAGAAGCCACTCTGGTTTACCGCCGCACCCGCGCCGAGATGCCGGCCAGTTCGGAAGAGGTGGAAGCCGCTTTGGAAGAGGGCGTGAGCGTTGTGGAACTCACCGCGCCGCTCGCCATTGAGGATAAAAACGGCGCGGCTATACTGAAATGCCAGCGCATGCGGCTGGGGCCGGTAGATTCGAGTGGCCGTCGCCGCCCGCTCCCGGTTGAAGGCGAGACCTTCGACATGGAATTCGATACTGTCATCGGCGCCGTCGGACAGCGTATGGATACCGAGGAGAACCTGGGGCTGCCCTTGAGCAAGCAGAATACCATCCAGTCCGATCAGTACAGCCTGGCCACCCCTCTAAGCGGCGTTTTTGCCGGAGGCGACGCCGTGCGCGGGCCATCCTCCATCATCGAGTCAATCGCCGACGGGCGCCAGGCCGCCCAGTCCATCGACGCGCTGCTCGGCGGAAGCGGCGATATAAGCGAAAGCCTGATCGAGCCCGAAGCCGGTCCCGGGCCGGTGAGTGAACCCACCGATAAACACAGAGTGCGCCCCGATAGCGTGCCGGTAAGCCGGCGGCTTAAAGGGTTCGCCCCCATAGAGGCGGGGTACAGCCGCGGGCAGGCTATGGAAGAAGCCCTGCGCTGCCTGCACTGCGACCTCGAGCCGCGGGAGTAGAGTTTTATGCTGGAAAATATTAATCTGACCATAGATGGCAAGGCCGTTAAAGCTAGGCCGGGTTCAAACGTGCTCGAGGCGGCTCTGGAGGCCGGCATCTACATCCCCAATTTGTGCTATGATCCCGACCTCAAGCCGTACGGCGGCTGCCGCATGTGCCTGGTGGAGATACAGGGGATGCGAGGGCTGCCCACGGCCTGCACCACCGTGGCCGCCGAGGGTATGGCGGTCAAGACCTTCGGCGCGGAGCTGGACCAGGTGCGCCGCGACACGCTGCAGCTGCTGCTGGCCAACCATCCCACCGACTGCCTCACCTGCGTCAAGAACCAGCGCTGCGAGCTGCAAAAGGTGGCCGCCTACATGGGCGTCACCGAGCGCACGCTGCGCCGCACCTCCGGCGAGAAGGCGGTGGACGAGTCCAACCCCTTCTTCAAACTGGACCGCAATTACTGCATCCTGTGCGCCCGCTGCACGCGCACCTGCGACGAGATTACCTGCGTCAACGCCATTGAGATGGTGAGCCGCGGCGACGACACGCGCGTCAGCCTGTTCGGCGACCAGCCTTTTATGGGGTCCAGCTGCCGCTCCTGCGGGGAGTGCGTGGTGCGCTGCCCGGTGGGCGCGCTCGTTCCCAAGAATGACATTGTGCCTTCCTCTGAGATATTGACCACCTGCCCCTACTGCGGGGTGGGCTGTTCCATGTATCTCGGCGTGCGCGACGGCCGGGTCGTCTCCGCGCGCGGCAACCACGAGGGCAAAGCCAATCAGGGCAAGCTGTGCATCAAGGGGCGCTTCGGCATCCCCGAATTCGTGCATCATCCCGACAGGCTGAGTACACCCCTGGTCAGGAAAGACGGCGAATTCGTTCCTATGGGTTGGGATGAAGCCCTCGAACTGGTGGCCGGCAGGCTCAAGTCCTACTCCCCAGATGAGGTGGCGGTAATCGCCTCGGCCAAGTGCACCAACGAAGATGTATATGTAACGCAAAAGCTGGCGCGGGCGGTGCTGGGGACCAACAACATAGACCACTGCGCCCGCCTGTGACATGCCCCCACGGTGGCCGGTCTGGCCACCCAGTTCGGCTCAGGAGCCATGACCAACTCCATCGGCGACCTCGCGGATTCCGCCTGCATTCTGTCCATTGGCGCCAATACCACCGAAACGCATCCGGTCATCGGCTTCGAGATAAAGCAGGCGGCCAGGCGCGGTGCAAAATTAATCGTCATCAATCCGCGCCGCATCGGGCTGGTGCAGCACGCCGACCTGTGGCTCAGGCCGCGCTCCGGCACCAACGTTCCTCTCCTCATGGGCATGTGCCGCGCCATACTGGATAACGGCTGGCAGGACGCTGCTTTTGTTGCCGAACGCTGCGAGAACTTCGACGCTCTAAAGGAGTCGCTGTCCCAGTATGATCTGGGAAGCGTCAGCCGCATCACCGGGGTGAGCGCTCAAGATATCCTGGCTGCCGCCCGCATGTACGCTCAGAACAGCCCGGCCTCCATCATGTATGCCATGGGCATCACCGAGTTCGGCCACGGCACGGACAACGTTATGGCAGTGGGCAATCTGGCCATGCTCACCGGCAACCTCGGCAAACCGGGGGCGGGCGTCAATCCCCTGCGAGGGCAGAACAACGTGCAGGGCGCCTGCGACATGGGCGCTCTGCCGGCGGTCTACTCCGGCTATCAGTCTGTAGCCGACCAGGCAGCGCAGGAGAAATTCGCTCAAGCCTGGGGCAAAGTCCCTTCGCTCAAGCCCGGCCTCACGCTGACGGAGATCTTCGACGCCGCCTGCGAGGGCAAAATCAAGGCGATTTACCTGGTGGGCGAAAATCCCATGCTCAGCGACGCCGATATCGGGCATATCAAGAAAGCCCTGTCCAACCTGGAATTCCTGGTGGTGCAGGACATCTTCCCGACGGAGACCACGGCGCTGGCCCACGTGGTGCTGCCAGGCGCCAGCTTTGCCGAGAAGGACGGGACCTTCACCAATACCGAACGGCGCGTGCAGATGGTGCGCCAGGCCGTCGAGCCGGCAGTCGGCAGCCGGCCGGACTGGTTGATTACCTGCCAGATTGCTCGCAGAATGGGCGCTTCCGGCTTCGATTTTAAGAACCCGCAGGAAATTTTGGACGAGATTAATCGGCTCACGCCGAGCTACGGCGGCATTACTTACGAGCGTCTGGAAGCCTGCGGCAGCCTGCAGTGGCCCTGCCCCACGTCCGAACATCCGGGCACGCCCGTGCTGCATACCCACAAGTTCACCCGCGGCAGAGGCAAGTTCATGCCCCTAGATTACAAGCCGCCCTTCGAGATGCCGGATGACGAGTATCCGCTGCTGCTGAACACCGGCCGCAGCCTCTTCCATTGGCACACCGGCACCATGACGCGACGGGTCAAAGGCCTTAACGCTTTTATGAGCGAAGAAAAGGTGCAGATAAATCCCGCCGACTCTCAGAAACTGGGTATCAACGATGGCGATATGGTCGCCGTCAGTTCGCGCCGCGGCCGGGTCACGGCCAGAGCCAAGATTACCGACGTTACGCCGCAGGGCTCGGTCTTCATGACCTTCCACTTCCGGGAGACTCCCACCAACGCGCTTACCAATCCGGCCATCGACCTCGTTGCCAAGACGCCGGAATACAAGGTATGTGCCGTGCGGGTGGAAAAACTCAAGGCATAGGATTAGAATCAGGGCTGTGCAGCACGTCGGCGTGGATATCATCGAGATAAACCGCATTGAAGAGTCTGTGCGGCGTTTCGGGCAGGCCTTCCTCGAGCGTATCTATACGCAAAAAGAGATGGACTGCTATAAGGACAAACTGCCCTCGCTGGCGGCGCGCTTTGCGGGCAAAGAGGCTGTCATCAAGGCACTGGACGCGCCGGGCATCAGCCCCAGGGATATTGAAATCCTCTCCGCCCCGGACGGCAAGCCGCTGGTAACGCTCTACGGACAGGCCAAAGAGAAAGCCGCAAAGCTCGGCATCAAAGGTCTGGACATCAGCCTGTCGCACTCGCGCGAGTACGCCGTGGCCTTCGTGGTGGGGCAGTCGCAGGACTGAGATTTTAGTTCAGGCTAATTTCAACCTCAGCGCTGACCTACCTATCCCAGCCACCGCTTGAACAAGAAGGCTGGGAAGATGAAGTTGTAGGGACTACTTGAAAATCAGGTCGGTGGTGGAGGTGCTACTCGGTAGTGCCATGCCCCTTTAACAAAAAAGTCAAAATTTATAGTTCTTTCTTCACCTGTTTTAAGATAAACCTGAACACTTTGTGTGAGCGACCCACTCACGAATCCAATTGGAGAGCCTTTGTCGTCTACATCTGGAATAATTTCCGCAACTATGCTACAAACTCCATCACCACCGATATTCTGAAGAATTCCAAACAATCTTACACTTGTGTATCCGTCTTTGGAGTAAGAGTTTAACCACTGCATCCCCTTCTCTAATACCGAACCAAGGGGTGCGGGTGTGGTGGGTGGTGGAGTGGATGCAGATGCGCAACCAGTGACACCCAATAGTATGAGAATAAAAAGAAGAGAGATGATTGCGATTGGGATAGTCTTTTTTCGTTTGAACATTTGGGAACCCCCCTTTAAGCGTGTGCTACTTTGAAGTGCGCCCGAACAGCCACAGTCCAATTAGTGTCATCTAGCCAATCATGATTTTCCATCAAATGCAAAGTCCATGACAGGACTTTCTCGATGGTGTCAAATCTACCATAAGGGATGGAGTAAAAACCCTCGGTCAAGCAGTTACGATGGCCCCAGTGCCATGGGGCGTTCTTGGGGAAATCACTCCAATGAATTTTCTTTGGGTCGGGGGGAATCTCAAGTTCAACTGCGTATTTTAAGCCGTGTGCAGCGACGGCATTTCGGAACCTATCAATGTCATCTCTAGCTATTGTCAACATTCCATCTTCTGTTGTAACCGATTCACCACACATCTGACACTTAGGCCAATCAGTTTTCCTCATGTTATACTCTCCCTTTTTGCCGATACTATTATACTCCCCGACAGTGGCTATCCCCAAGAGAAAAGGTTAGAAATCTGAACTTATGAACCGACCAACCCATTGACACCCGATAACGCAAGGGATAAAATCCCAAACAAACACGACTAGTCTCGGGATGTTGAAGAAGGAGACGGTCATGGAAATATTTCTCATCTTCGTTGGTATTGCACTTCTCCTCGGTTTTATCAGCGCCACCGTCGAAGCCTATTCAAAGGCGAACGCTTACAACAATATCATCTCCGAATTTGGTGTAAAAACATGTTCGCAATTGAAGGAAAAGATAAAAAGAGAAACCTCAGACTTAACCCAGAAATTAGAGTCTTTCAAACAAGAGGAAGAAAAGCAAAGGATTTTACTCGGCTCACGTCTCATGGAACAAAAAGCTCGTCTGGATACTCTTTACCAAGAACAGGGAACACGTCTAGAAAAGCTGAGGGAAACTCATAGCACCCGTCTAGAAAAAATCAAGGAAAACCATATAACCAGTCTTGAAAAACTAGATGAAGAACAAAGATTAAACCTTGAAAAAATAGCCAAAGAAAAATCTCAAGGGTTTCCTTGGCTTGCATCAGCTTATGCTGACTATTTCAATTTATTAGATAAACAGGCGGCAAATAGACTCGTAAATAAAGCCTTTCCAGCGCCTAAAGCGGCTGAAACTGTTCGTGAATTAGCGGCTCAACGTCGGCAATCCGAAAAAATAAGCCGTATCCTAAAATACAAACTGGAATATTATGAAAGTCTTTTTCCATGGTTGATTGATTTCTCAGCTGAAGGTATCGATGAGCTCATAGAACAAACCATGGTTCCAAAAGACACACTCGGCGTTCTGGAAGAAAACGATGATGCCGCTAAAATTTGGCTTACACAAGCGGAATATAGCAATCTCTCCAATCCTGAAAAATATCAAATTGCGCTTGATAGGTATTGGAAAAGGAAAAAAACAAACTGGGAAATTGGGCGTGATTACGAACGATACGTTGGCTACATCTACGAACAAAAAGGGTATACGGTTACTTATAAGGGAATAGTTGCTGGTTTTGAAGACTTAGGGCGAGATTTGATATGCGAGCGAGGTAAAGATGTCGCAATTATCCAGTGTAAATATTGGGCAAAAACAAAACAGATTCACGAAAAGCACGTATTCCAGCTTTACGGTACGGTTATTTCTTATAAGATTGACCACCCAGAAGCGAAAGTCGAACCTGTATTTGTTACGCATACGGTTCTATCCGATATGGCGAAGAAATTCGCAAAAATGTTGGATATATCTATAACAGAAAACTATGATTTACTTCCATATCCCTGCATTAAGTGTAACGTATCTCATCGGGATGGCACGAAAATTTATCATCTACCTTTTGACCAGCAATACGACCGAACGACTATTGAGGAAGAACGAAATGAAACATATGTCGATACTGTTAAAGAAGCTGAGGAAATAGGCTTTCGTCGAGCATATCGATGGAGAGGTCAATCAAACCAATGACTTATAACTGCGCACGGGTATACGTCGGCGGGGGCACCAACAAAAACGAGAAGTGGGTAGAGTGCGAAACATGAACGCAGGGAACAGTATACCTACTCGAAGAGACATCGGAAGATGTATCTATTGTGGTTCAACGTCCAACCTTTCTGACGAGCATATTCTTCCTTTTGGTCTTAAAGGGCCATGGATATTACGCAATGCCAGTTGTGGTACTTGTCGTGACATGACATCAGCATTCGAGGGGGAAGTCCTTAAAAAACAGTTTATATTAGCTCGCTCTGTGTTGGGTTTGCCCACGAGACATAAAGACCTTCGGCCAAAGAGTTTCACCTTTGATGTCACTAAGAACGGAGTTGAGACGACAATTACAATTCCAACATCCGAATGCCCCCCGTTTTTCATCATGCTTGTACCAAAGCAACCCAGGTACATTCAAAACTACGAATACGATAAGGGAATTATTTTGGTTGGGGGGACACTTCATGGGCGAGACTTTGATGCCTTTAAGAAGAGGCTAGGTGTTGATGAAATCAAAGTGTCGGCGACATTCCCTGTTAATAGTTATTTTCGTATGTTGGCGAAAATGGCGTATGGTATGATTATTCTTGAATATGGTAGCGAAGCCCTCGAAGAATGTTATGTTTTACCGTGCATCATGGGAAAGACTGATGACATAGGATATTGGGTGGGCTCATCCGAGCAGGATGTCCTATCTCTGCCGAAAGTCAAAGAGTTTCATTTAACTCAAAACCTTAGACTAGGCAACGAAGTTAGAGCGAAAATTCGTCTATTCGCCAACTTTCAAACCCCTGAATATCTAGTGATTGTTGGAAGGTTAAAAAAGGGCGTTTGAATAAAAGCGAAAATCAGAATCGAAGTGGACACTCATCTAAACTTCCAAACACTGCCTGAATGGTATGATGAATTCTGGTGTGCATTGTGACAGTCCAATCGAGAGTAAAACCATGTATCCCTCTCTTATGAGCAACTTTTGTGCGATGGTTTTTTCAGACATGATTTCCTCCTATGCCAGGTAACAAATGACCTGGCGCGAGCCGGAGTCGGCCGCCAGTTGGGCGTGCAGGCCGCCGGTGGCCGCCGGCACGTCGATGAGGCGGATGAGAGAGCTGAACGGGCTTGCTTCGGGCATAACGCTGCGCAGGACGTTCGGCGCGCGCGAGAAAAACTTGCGGTTGAAATGCGCATCCGCCTGCTGCGGATAGACCGCCACGTAGATTATCTGCGACTCCACCAGGTCCTGGAAAAAATGGGTGCCGTAGGACAGCTCCGGCAAACGCCCGGCGGCCTCATCGGCCATCTCGGTTAGCACCGCTACGTTGCTGATGTCCGAGTAGCCCACGTTGACGCCCAGCTCCAGGTTGGTGCTGCCCCATCTGCCGGGGCCGATGAGAATTACTCTGCCTTGCGCTATCTGCGGCAACTGATTCAGCCTGCCGATTACCCGCCCGAGCTGGCGTTTCATATCGGGCGAGGACTGCGAACTATACGCCTCCGGGTCGACATACAGGATATAGCGCACATCGGACACGATGCCGCCGCTGAGAAACTGGCCGGAACGGAAGAGTACCCTTTCCTCCGGCAGGTTCTGCGGTATCTCGGCGGAGGCGCTGCCTCCGGGCAGGCGCAGTGAGCGGCATTGCAGCAGGTTGACCCTGACGCTGCCCTCGGAATTTATATAGGCCGTGAATTCGGTATCCACCGGGTGGCCGTAGGCCTGCTCCAGCACACTGAGCATGTTATCCATTATGTTGACGAACCCGGTTTTGCTCAGCAGCTCGTCAAAGGTTATGGTGATACTGCTCACCGTATCAGAAGCCAGTAAGCTCTCCAGGCCGCGTACCATGCCGTCCTTGACCACAGAGGCCAGCAGCTCGAGGCCGGGGTATTCGTAGTCCGGCCCCAGCAGTTCCGCCGTCCCCAGCGTCATTAGGCGGTTCTGCGACAAGTCCAGCACATCAACGTTATGCTGGGAATAGCGCACCACCCTGTCGCCGATCTCGGGTCTCAGCTCCGGATGGCTTAACGCCACCACCCGGGTGTAATCTCCGTCCATGCGGTTGACCGCCCGCGTTCCCAGCCCGAAGACCAGCCTGAGCATTCCTCTAGCCGGGTCTATGCGGCTGGTCCAGGCGTACATATTGTGCGAAAAACCCACCCCGGCCACGCCGGGGAAGAAGTATTGTTTGTACGGCATGCCGGAAACGCGCTGCACCAGCACGGCCATCTGCTCGTCGCTTTCTGCCAGTCCCTGGCGCTGGCGATAGGCGACGGCGTCGGGATTGAGGGCACTGGCATACACCGTTTTCACCGCGCGAGTAAAGGCGGACAGGCGCTCCTCCGGGCTGCCCTGGTTGGCGCAAAATTCGCTGAAATACTTGCCGGCGAAGGCATTACCCAGGCTGTCCTCCATCAGGGACGACGAACGCACGATGATGGGGGCCTGGCCGAAGTAGTCCAGCATATTGCGGAACTGCTCCATTATTTCGGGCGGGAACTCGCCTTCCAGAAAACGCTGCTGCACATCATCGAAAGTCTGGCGCGAAAGGTTACAGCTGCGGGTCAACTGGATGCGCAGCTCGAAGAGTCCGTTGTTGACTAAAAAAGTAAAAAAGACATCCGAACCAATGTAGAACGAGTCATGCGGCTCAAGTATTGCGGTGAAGTCCACCTCCCCGCGGTAATCCGTAAGTATGCGCCGCGCCAGCAGCATGCCGGCCGCCTTTCCACCTATGCGCCCTGTGCCGATGAGCCGCTCTCGGATGGCGATGAGGTCATCCAGCGTGATGTGCCTCTGCGTCAGTTCGCTGAAGGCAGCCTGGTCTCCCAGCATAAAACGGGTGAGTTCGTTTTTAAGCGCCCGTATCTCGGGAGGATATTCCGCGCTGGAAACCGCTGACTGGCGGTATTGCATAAGCCGGTTGTAAATGCTGTCCCAGGGAGAGGCCGGGCTCGCGCCCTTGACGAGGGGCTGGGGGAAGGAAGTCGATGAGATGGCAGCGGCTTCACCGCTCTGAAAGACCGGCTGCCAGGCGGGTTCCTCCACGCAGTGCGCCAGGAACATCTGGGAGGAGTAGCGTTCCCAGACTTTTTGCGGATGGACGTACAACACTCCCTGCGGCTTGTAAACATTGATGAGTATCTGGGTGGTGCTCTTGATGCGGGCGATAGTCTCGTGGCTGTGCTTGCCGTAGATGAGCGGGAAGTAGGCCAGCGCTCCGAGCTGCAGGATGAAAGGGCAGGTCACCTGGAAAAAATTAGCCACCAGCTCGTCGGTAGCCCACTTGGAGACCAGGAAGGACAGGTTATCGAAGATATAGGTCGTACTGGCGCTATGGGACTCGATAATGGCGTGCAGCTCGGTGGTGAAACTATCGAAGCCGGAGCTGGCATCCACTCGTATAATGTCGATGCCGTCGGTAGCGGGTAAGAGCGGCGGGTGTTCGGCAAAGCGCAGGTAAACACACGCGCGGCCTTCACGCAGAGCCTCACGCGCGAAAGGTACGGCAAAGTAGGCAAAATCCGCCAGGCTCTCTATCTGCCAGACGACGTTATCGCCCGGCCTCAGCCCCTGCAGAAGTTCGTCCAGGTGAATCAGGCCTGTGCTTAAGGGATAGGCCGCCCCGTTTGCCGTATCGCCCATTGTGTTTCACGCACCTTTCGGAATGTATCCAATATGCATTATCCGTGTACTTATTTCAAGTACGGCTGCTTGTGTCCTTTACCCCATCCCCACATTCGCTTCGCTCAGTGCATGCTTTATCCCCTTCCCATCGGGAAGGGGATATTAAATTAAAAAGATTTTTCAAGAGGGGTCTGCACCCCTCTTGACGCCCCGGTTTTGCAATTCGAAGGTGAAATTGTTAAGAGGGTAGGATCCTTCGACTTCGCTCAGGACGAGGCTGATGCGTCTCCCTCTTGCAGGATCTTCCCCTGTGGACGAAAGACTAAGTTGAAAAGTCTCCGCGCTATTCACCTCTTGACAACAACATGCTACAATATTCTGTTGAAAGAAAGTCTTCCGGTTTTCGGAAGGAGGATATATTTATGTCCGGACACTCTAAATGGAAATCAATCAAGAACCAGAAGGGCGTGGCCGACGCCAAGCGCGGCCAGCTTTTTACCAAGCTCACGCGTGAGATCATCTTCGCCACGCGTTCGGGCGGCGGCAATCCCGATAGCAACTCGCGCCTGAGGCTGGCCATCCAGAAGGCCAGGGACGCTCGCATGCCGGGCGAGAACATCGAACGCGCCATCAAAAAAGGCGAGGGAAACCTCGAAGGTCAGGTCATGTTCGAGTCTTCCTATGAAGGCTACGGGCCGGGCGGTTCCGCCATCATGGTGGACATAGTGAGCGACAACCGAAACCGCGCCGTGCAGGAGCTGCGCTCGGCCTTCACCCGCGCCGGCGGCAACCTGGGCGAGACCGGCTCGGTGGCCTGGATGTTCGAAAACCGCGGCGTCATCGGCGTATTAACCGAGGGCAAGAACATCGACGACCTCACCATGCAGGCTATCGATGCGGGAGCGGAAGACGTGGCCCCGCTGGGAGATTACATAGAGATTTATACCAAGCCCGCCGAGCTGGAAATGGTGCGCAAGGCACTGGAAAAGGCTGGCATCACTGTAGAGAGCGCGGAGCATGCCAAGGTGCCCAAGACCTCCGTTAGCCTGGACGAGCACACCTCCTTCCAGGTGCTGCGCATGCTGGACCGCCTGGAAGAGATGGACGACGTGCAGAACGTCTACAACAACGTGGACTTCAGCGACGAGATAATGGAGAAGTACCACTCACAGGCCAAGTGACATCACAACAATGTATGAGGATATTAGGCATTGACCCCGGCACCATCGTCCTCGGCTACGGGCTGATAGAAAGCCAGCGCGACGAAATGTCGCTTGTCCATTTCGATACTATAAAATGCAAGGCGCGCTCCGACATGTCGGAGCGTTTGCTTTTTCTCTACGAAGGACTCATGGCCGTCGTGCGCAAGTATAAACCCGATGTCTTAGCCGTCGAGACCCCATTTGTGGGCGAGAATATCAAATCGGCGCTTGCCATCGGCAAGGCGCAGGCCATCGTGCTGCTGGTCGCCGCCCAGAACAAGAAACCCATCTACGAATACTCGCCGGCGCAGGTAAAACACCATGTGGCGGACTACGGCGCGTCTTCCAAGGAGCAGATGCAGGAGATGGTCAAAATGCTGCTCGACCTCGACGAGGTGCCCCAGCCCAACGACGCCGCTGACGCCCTGGCGGTAGCCATCTGCCACCTCAGAGAGAGCCGTTTGAGAGATATTATCAATGGGAGTGGCGCATAGTGTCATTCTGAGGAACGAAGTGACGAAGAAACGCGTTGCCGTAGCAGGGCTTCGGAAAGGCGCGGTAGGGACATGTTAGAAAAGCAATACTATGTATACATCATGACGACCAAGAACAACACCACTCTCTATACCGGGGTTACTAATGACCTCGTGCGCCGTGTCCATGAACATAAGAACCATCTGATTTATGGTTTTTCACGGCGTTACAATACGGAGCGGCTAGCTTATTACGAAGTAAGTGAAGATATAAACTCAGCTATTGCCAGAGAAAAGCAGATAAAAGGCTGGCTCCGAAAAAAGAAGGTAGCTTTGATAGAAAGCATGAATCCCGAGTGGTGCGATTTGTATGATAAGCTAATGGAGGAATGACTATCCGACACGGTCCTTCGTCCGCCGCAGGCGGACTCAGGATGACAACAGAGAGATTACTATCCGCTACGGTCCTTCGCTACGCTCAGGATGACATTGGAGGAAGATTATGATTGCCAGCCTTAAGGGTACGCTCGAAGCGCTCAATGCCGACTCAGCCGTCATCAACGTGGGTGGCGTGGGCTTCCGGGTGTTTATGCCCATCTCCATGCTCCTTACGCTCGGCGGGCTGGGCGAGGAGGTGCGCGTACACACGCACACGCACGTGCGCGAAGATGCCATACTGCTTTACGGCTTCGCCGCCGAAGAAGACCTCAAGCTCTTCCAGATGCTTATCAATGTCTCCGGCTTCGGCCCCAAGCTGGCGCTTTCCATGCTCTCGGCTATGAGCGTGGAGCAGCTCGTATCCGCCATTGCAGGCGGCAGCGAGGAGTTGCTGACATCAGTGCCCGGCATCGGCAAGAAGCTGGCCGGGAGGCTCATACTCGAACTCAAGGACAAGATAAATACGGGCTGGGCGGGGGCGCGGGTGGTGCCGGTGGGCGAGGGGAACGGGGAGGTGGTGGGGGCGCTGCTGGGGCTGGGCTACTCTGCCAGTGAGGCCAGCCGCGCCGTGGCATCGCTGCCGCGCGACAAAAAATTAACTCTCGAAGACAAGATCAAACAGGCGCTGGGGTATTTCGGAGGGAAATGACGGCTGTCATTCTGGAGGCCATAAAGGATGGCCGAAGAATCCTGGGTGGGGCGATTTCCTAAAATTCGTGTAATCGTAAGGGCAAGGCGCGTCGTTGCCCTGCCTGCCTCGCGAAAAACATCATCTTCGGGGGCGTTTGGGGCCTGACTTGATTTTGTTCCCCCCGCGTTTGCCTCCGGGCGGCTGCGACTCGGTAATATCGAGCGTACGGTCGAGGAACATCGTGCGGTTCAAACCCGTTATAGCTGAACGGCCTTCGTTCTCCACCGGCATCTCGAGAAAAGCGAAACCCTTGGAAATGCCGCGCCTGTCGTGCATGATTGACACTTTGCCGACCTCGCCGAAACGGGCAAACAGGCCCCTGACCATTTCTTCGGTTACATCGCGGTCCAGGTTGCCGACATAGATATTCAAATTATCACCTCATCATAAAAATCAGTTTTTTCCAGCCGGTGTAACGGCCGTCTCAACGAGACGGCAAAGGCATGACGTGGTAGAATCTCGGTAACCGGAAAACGGGGCTGACCTGCTTACCGAAGAATATTTATATTAACTATAGCAGATTTGGGGCCGTAACCCCAAAAACAGAACTATAACCAACGCGCTTTTTATCCGGGCGAGCCAGCCAGCCGCCGGTATTGACCCGACAAACGGGGTAAAAAAATGGATTTCCAGAAAGACGCCTCCCCCATCGACCCCCAAATATTGGTTGAACTGGTGTCTGTCCGTATGCCTTTCGGAAAATATAAAGACCGTATCCTCTGCGACCTGCCCGAACCCTATCTCGTATGGTTTCACCAGAAAGGTTTCCCGCCGGGGAAGCTAGGTGTGCTGCTGTCGGCTATGTATGAAATCAAGCTGAACGGATTGGAATATCTGCTGAAGCCGATAAGGGAGGGGAAGAGGTAATTGTTATTCCGCTCGTTAGATGAATTCGCATCGTAGGGGCACAGCATGCTGTGCCCTTACTGTTTTCGGTATGGAAGGGATGTTGACAGGCGTGGTATGCTGGTGAAAATGGAGACCCTATCAAAGGCTTTCACTAAGGGGAGTAATTAATAATGACTCTCTTGCAAGAAATTCAAAGGGACTTAGTTAATGAGAGCGCGGATATTACCAATATATTGCGTAAGTGTAAAATTTTGGCAGCCAAACTTGGCAACAAAGAATTTGATGATTGGTTGGAAAATGAATTAAATGGATATTCCGATACTGATGCACTACCGAATTATCGAATTCTAGAAACAGAATCTGTAGGTAATTTCGGGGGTTTTATGGGGGCGCAAATGACGAATTCACCTATTCCACTATCATGCTTACCCCCAAAGTATCAAGAACGCTATCGAACAGCGCATCTTAGAGAGCCGATTAGCTACTACATTCCACTGGTTCACAGCAGTAAACCCGGTGAATCGTTGCAGTCTCCTTGGTCTGCAGACGCAATAAAATATATCGGAGATAAGATCTATAAGAATTTTATTCTTTTAAGTGCTCGGCAGGTGATACCTTATGGCTCAATCACTGCATTAATCGATACAGTACGAAATCGGACACTTAGTTTTATATTGCAAATTGAGTCATCAAATCCTGATGCTGGGGAAGCACCTCTTCATTCAAAACCTGTTCCTGAGGCGACAGTGCAGCAGGTTTTCACTACATACATCATGGGCAATGTCAGTAATATGTCGGCTGGCTCGCAAAACATATCAACGCAAATTAACGTGACCTATAATGACTTTGCAAGTTTAAAAGGATACTTGAAATCTATTGGTGTTGCCGCAGAAGATATAGACGAATTGGACACAGCATTGAAAGAGGACAAGACATCAAGCCCTGAGGACGGAATAGGGAAAAGAGCTAAAGGCTGGATAGCGAAAATGAAAAAGAAAGCCGAAACTGGTGCTTGGCAAATGACTGTTCAGGTTGCCGCAAATCTTCTTTCAACGGCTATTTCGACCTATTTAAAAGCTCCCCCATAAAGGAAAAGGGCTTTTATTTCTTACCTCTCACCCTCATCTTAATCCTCTCCCATTAAGGGAGAGGGAAATTTGTATAAAAGAGAGGCTAGCTTAAGCTAGCCTCTCTTTTTCTAACTCCGAAAGTCCCTACCCGTTCTTCTCTACCGGCACCTGCACCTCCGTCACCAGGTCTTCGGGCTTGGTCTTGGCGGGCTCGTTGAAGTAGATTTCGTGGCATGGTAGCCGTTGGCCTCTATCCAGCGCAGAAGCGTATTGTAGGCCTTGCCAGTGCCTTCGTAGGGGCCTTTGTAGCAGCTTGTGAGCACTACCTCAAGTATTCTTTTGGTCTAGACTCTCACCCTCACCTACACCTCTCCCGTCAAGGGAGAGGGGAATTTGTATAAAAGGGAGGCGAGTTCCGGCTCGCCTCCCTTTTTCTGTAGTTCTATCCCGCAAGGGGAGAGGAGACCCCTGGATTCCGGCTGGAGTTTACACTGAGCGAAGCGAATGTGCCGGAATGACAGGTTGTTGACCCCCTCACCTTAGTCCTCTCCCACACTGGGGAGAGGAAACCTGTCTCAGGGCTTGCGCGCTGGTTGTCTTATGACGGTTTTGAGTTTTTCCGGCGCGGTGCGGCGCGGGTCGAACAGGTAAATTTCATGATGCTTTTGCTTGAGCCCGTCGAAGACCAGCCCCTTTTCATGGATGAAGTCGTGCAGCCGCTTGATGGTGGGGCCCTCGGCGGAGTAGGGTCCGGTGTACATTATCTGCGCTGAGGTGCCTTCCTCGAAGCTTTCGAACCTCATCTTGCCGAGCGCGGGCGGGTTTTTCTTGCGGCTCACCTCTTCGATGGCTTTCTTGACCATGTCCGCCGTTATAAATTCCGGCTGCATTATCATGTAGGTCCACTTCCAGGCGGCCTTGTTGCCCGTCGAAAAAACCGTCATGTCATCGCCCCACCATAACCCCTCCAGCGGCATGACGGGATAGTCTATGGCCAGCGGGCCTTTCTTGATGGTGAACTTGAGCGTGTAGGCCACCGGGTAGAGCGCCTCCATGGCGGCCATGGCGTCGGGGCCGTCAGGCGCACCCTTCCCGTCTACGGCCAGGAAGTTCATGGGCGGCACATCGAGCATGACGGGCGCTTTCGAGGATGGGTTGTAGAGGTGTTTCAGGCCTTTTTTCAGGTCAAGCTTTTCCATGAGTTCCCCCTTTGGATTGTCGTTAATGCATACCAATCGATTGGTTGAGGGAAGTATAAGCCCTCCAGTAAGGGGAGAGTCAAGAGGGGGAGGGGGAGAAAATACTAAATCCTAAGCACTAAATACTAAACAATATCAAAATACGAAATACAAAACAGAGGGGGAAAATCCCCCTTAATCCCCCTTTCGCCAAAGGGGGAAATACTAAAATCCTCTCCCTTTTGTAAAGAGCTTGCCCTGAGCGGAGCCGAAGGGGAGATAAGAGAGGGATTTAGGTGTTAGGCGGAGTTCGGTCTTGAACTCAGGTCTTTCCGTCCCGCCTGCCCGATTCCCGCGTGCCGCCGCGCGCCTTTACCTCGATGTGCTCCCTGGGGTATTGGGTGGCTTTGCTCAGTTCGTTGGCAAAAACATGGGCATCTTTTGATGTGTTGAATACCAGCAGAGGTATCCCGTGAGTGCCTCCGGTGGCGCCGCCATCCGCTGTGCCTTTGTACTCGGCCAGCTTTTCATTGATAAATGCCACGACTTCATCGCGGCTTTTTTCGCCCAGGTTCCTGGTTATCCTGACGACGTGCTGTTCTCTGTCGCTGCTCATTTTTCTCTCCTGACCTTAAAATTGCTTTACACTGCTCGACAGGTTTAACGATAGCACGAGGGGAATTAAATAATCATAAAACGGGCGCGGAAAAGATGTAGAAATCGTTACATCGCGGGATTTGTCTGAGCATCGGCAGCAAGGACGGCCGAGAAATTCAAGAGTTTTTAGCTTGAGTCGGTTTTCTGCTTTAGCTTGCGCCACAGGGCGGCGACTCTGGTTTCGAGTTCGGGCAGGGGTATGTTGGTGTCGATGACGCGCCCGGCCCATTTTGTCTGCTCCGAGAGGGGAAGCTGCATTTTGATGCGTGCCTGAATTTGAGAATGCGACAACTCCCTTTTGGCCGCCAGCCTCTTATGAATGACGCTTTCCGGGGCGGTGGTGACCCATATCTCATCTACCAGCGGGCTCCAGCCGGCCTCTATGAGGAGGGCAGCCTCCAGCACGACGATGCGCGTCTCCTTTTGACGAAGTTCTTTGAGGCGTGACTGCACCTTTTTAGTGATGAGCGGGTGCACGATGCTGTTGAGCTTTGCCAGCGCCGCCGGGTTTTTGAAGACTATTTCGCCGAGCTTGTGTCTGTCCACCGTGCCGTCGGGGGCAATAACGCCCTCTCCAAATGCCTCCACGACGGCCTTCCAGCCATCCGTTCCGGGGAGATAGACCTCATGGCCGACCTCGTCGGCGTCGATGACCCTGGCTCCCAGTTCGCCCAGGAAGCCGGCCACGGTGCTTTTGCCGCTGCCAATGGTGCCGGTAATGCCGATGACTCGCATGGTGATTGAAAGTCTAACCGCAGGGCTGGCAGCCGTCAAGTGCCTGAGGGGTCGGGTGCGTGAGATGATGGAGCGGCAATGTTGTCGAGAGTCGGCTTGAACCTAGCGTCTCACCCTCACCTACCTCTCCCGTCGAGGGAGAGGAGAAATTGGAAGGGCTGCCAGTCGTGCCAGATTCTTTCCTTCGCTCTGCTCAGGACAAGCTCTACCGATGTCCTCGGGGCTCAGAATGAGAGAAGTTATATCCTGTTGCCGTCTATGAAAGCCGGAATATCCGCCGGCGGCACGACGTAATAGCTGCGGTCGCCGTTAGCCACAAACAGATATATATCCAGCGCCTTGAAGGCAAAGCTGTGCTCGTATTTTTGCAGTACCCTGATGAAGTCCGGCGTGGAAGGGAAAGCGATGGCGTATTTCTTATTTACGTCGGTCATGCGCGCCATGACCTGGCCCAGCCCCATCTGGAAGTTCATCTCGGCGGCGGAGAATCCGCCCTTGTCCTCGCCCTTGGCCTCGATGATGAAGGAAACGCCGTCCTTGTCGGCGGCGAGGTCGGCGTAGCCGTTAGCCAGTTTGACCTGCTCCTTAACCGACCATCCGTCTTGTTTGAGGCCGCGCTTGAGGACGCCGATTACGTCACTCTCTTTGAAGATATCCAAAGTTGGTTCCTTTCTGTTTTTCCGCATAGTTTAACCATATGGAGGGGTTGGGTCAACTCTGCTCGGATTATTACATGACGTCCAGCAGAATGCTATACTTTTAGTTATAGAGGCAAAATTCTAAATCCTAATATCTAAATACTAAATAATATCAAAACTCAAAATTCTGAAATTTGGACGTTTGAACATTTGGTCATTTGGATTTATTTAGGATTTGGTGCTTAGTGCTTAGGATTTCGTGCTTGGTGCTTTGAAGGTATGGTTGAAGCCCGTCTCTACGAAAAGCTCCCCGAATCCATGGTGCGCTGCCACACCTGCCAGTGGCGCTGCCGCATCGCACCCGGCAAGACCGGCGTATGCAAGATGTATCAGAACGATGGCGGCGTCCTCTACAACATGAACTACGGGCGCGCCTCGTCCATCGCCGTCGATCCGGTCGAGAAAAAACCCCTTTTCCACCTCTACCCGGGCAGCCTGTGTTTCTCTCTCGGCGGCTGGGGCTGCAATTTCCACTGCATCCACTGCCAGAACTGGGAGATTTCCTGCGTCAACATACCGGACGCCGAGCGCGGCAGCTACGAGGTTAAACCGGAGAAAGCCATCGAGATGGCCAGGTCCGAAGGCTGTAAGGGCATTGCCTGGACCTATAACGAGCCCACCATGTGGTTCGAATATACGCTGGACTCGGCAAAACTCGCCAAAGCGGCTGGCCTCTACTCCGTCTATGTCACCAACGGCTACGCCACGGAGGAAGCTCTTGACCTGCTCGGCCCCTACCTGACGGCCTGGCGCGTGGATGTCAAAGGCTATAGCGACGAGTTCTACCGCAAGCTGGCCAAGATAAGCCACTGGCGCGGCATACTGGACGTGGCCAAACGGGCCAAAGAAAAGTGGGGCATGCACGTGGAGGTCATCACCAACATCATCCCCGGCTGGAACGATGACGACGAACAGCTTGGCGGCATCGCCGGCTGGATTGCCTCCGACCTGGGAGAGCTGACGCCCTGGCACGTGACGCGCTTTTACCCGCAGCACAATCTTCAGGATGTCCCCGCCACTCCGGTGACGACCATCGAAAAAGCGGTGGATATCGGTAAAAAAGCCGGGCTGAAATTCATCTATGCCGGAAACGTGCCGGGACACTCGTCGGAAAACACGGTGTGCTACAATTGCCATAACCTCATCGTGCGGCGGCAGGGCTACCAGACGGAGGTGCTGGGCCTGGCCGCCTCGCACTGTCAGTTCTGCGGCGTTGACCTCAATTTCAGGATGCACATAGAGGAGGTGCCGAAGTGACAGCCATGATTCGAAAGCCCGTAGTGGCCGGCTCGTTTTACCCGGCTTCTCCATCCGGACTTGAAGAAATGGTCGCCGGCATGGTAGACGACAGCGCGTCCAGGGAAGAGGTGGTCGGGCTGATATGCCCGCATGCGGGCTATATCTACTCCGGGCCGGTGGCCGGAGCCGCCATCTCGCGCATCAAATTCATAGATACCTTTATCATCATGGGGCCGAACCACACCGGGCTGGGCAAGCCGTTCAGCATTATGACTTCCGGCACGTGGGAGACCCCGCTGGGTAACGTGGAGATAGACTCCGACCTGGCAGAGAAACTTCTGGGTAATTCATCCTACCTCGAGGCTGACACAGAGGCCCACCTGCGCGAGCACTCCATCGAGGTGCAGCTACCCTTCCTCCAGCACTTCAAGAAGGACGTGAAAATTGTACCTATCGTCCTGTCTCATGCTTCCAGCAGCGTCTATAAAGAGATAGGACTGGAGATAGCCGAAGTGCTGGGTGAACTGGGGCGGGATGCGGTCATCCTGGCCTCCAGCGACATGACGCACTACGAGCCCGCAGAACAGGCCAAACGCAAGGACAACTCGGCCATCGAAGCCATACTCAGGCTGGATGAGGACGAGCTGCTGGAACGCATCGCCGAGCAGAACATCACCATGTGCGGCTACGCCCCGGTGGTGGCGCTCATCTCGGCGGCCAAGGTGTTGGGGGCGCACCGGGCCGAGCTGGTGCGCTACCAGACCTCCGGCGAAGCTTCGGGCGACTACTCCAGCGTGGTGGGCTATGCCGGGCTCATCATCCCCAGGCAGGCCATGTCGCCCCTGGTAAGGCTGGCGCACGAGGCTATCGACGCCTACGTCAAAGAAGGCAGGATAATGCAGGCTCCGGCCACGCTCACTCCCGAGATGCAGGAAGAAGCCGGCGTGTTTGTCTCGCTCCACAAGGGCGGAGAGCTGCGCGGCTGCATCGGCACCTTCGAGCCGTCGCGGCGCAATGTGGCCGAGGAGATAATCATGAACGGCATCAGCGCGGCCATGCGCGACCCGCGTTTCGAACCCGTGCGGGAAGATGAACTCAAGGACCTGGACATCAGCGTGGACGTGCTCACCGAGCCCGAACCTATCGAGAGCAAGGAGCAGCTCAACCCCAAAAAGTACGGCGCCATCGTGCAGCGCGGCGCGCGGCGCGGGCTGCTGCTGCCTGACCTGGAGGGAGTGGATACCGCCGAACAGCAGATAGATATATGCCGCCTCAAGGCGGATATCATGCCTGACGAGAAGGTGAGGCTGTACCGCTTCGAGGTGAAGAGGTACCACTAATTATCGTAGACCATTCCGAGGAATCCGCCTGAGGCGGATGACGTGGGAAAGCGCCACATCTTCTCCCCTTGGAAAGGGGAGATAAGAGAGGGATTCAACAGGCAATTTGAGGGCTTCATGCTATAAGAATCTCCCTTAATCCCTCCTTTCCAAGGAGGGAAATAAGAGGTCTCCTCTCCCCTCTGAGGGAGAGGACTAAGGTGAGGGGGTAATACTAGATTTGAACAACACCCTCACCTACCTCTCCCATCAAGGGAGAGGAAAAGAGTATTGATATGGATTTATTCGATTACCAGTATGAAAAAGACAGGCTGAAAGAAGCGCCGCTGGCGGCGCGCATGCGGCCGACCAAACTCTCCGAGTTCGTGGGGCAGGAGCACATCATCGGTCCCGGGCATGTGCTGCGCAAGGCCATCGACTCCGGCAACCTGCCTTCCGTCGTTTTATGGGGGCCGCCGGGCTCCGGCAAGACGACGCTGGCCTACATCATGGCGCAGGCCACCGCCTCGCACTTTTCCCCGGTCTCCGCCGTGAGCGCCGGCGTGGCCGACCTGCGCCGCATCATCGAAGAGGCGCGGGAGCGCCGCAAACTTTCCGGGCAGAAAACGCTCCTCTTCATCGACGAGATTCATCGCTTCAACAAGTCCCAGCAGGACGCCATTTTACCCTACGTGGAGGACGGCACCGTCACCCTCATCGGCGCAACGACTGAAAACCCCTCCTTCGAGGTCATCTCGCCGCTGCTGTCGCGCTCGCAGGTGTTCGTGCTCAAGCCTCTCTCCCCCGCCGAGATCCGCACCATCATACTGCGCGCCATCGAGGACAAGGAAAGAGGGCTGGGAGCCTTCAACGTGGAGATGGACGAGGAAGCGCTGGACTATCTGGTGGCCATGTCCAACTCCGACGCCCGCACCGCCCTCAACGCGCTGGAAGTGGCCGCCATGACCACGCTGCCAGGCGAGGATAGCCGGCGTTTCATCACGCTCGCGGCGGTGGAAGACGCCGTGCAGCATCGCGCCATCCTCTACGACAAGAACGGCGAGCAGCACTACGACATCATCTCCGCTTTACATAAAACTTTACGCGGTTCGGACCCGGACGCCGCCCTCTACTGGCTGGCGCGCATGCTGGAAGCCGGCGAGGACCCCCTCTACATCGTGCGGCGGCTGGTGCGCTTCGCCTCCGAGGACGTTGGCATGGCCGACCCGCAGGCGCTGGTGGTGGCTATGGCGGCTCAAGCTGCGGTGCATTTCATCGGCATGCCGGAGGGCAACCTGGCGCTGGCCGAGGCCGTGGTGTATCTCGCGACAGCCCCCAAGAGCAACTCGCTCTACATGGCCTACTCGAAAGTCAAAAAAGAGGTCACCAACGGGCGCAACGAGCCGGTGCCGCTCCATCTGCGCAACGCCCCGACCAAACTGATGAAGAACCTGGACTATGGCAAGGGGTATAAATACGCCCACCAGTTCGAGGGGCACTTCGTGCGCCAGCAGAACCTGCCGGAGAGCCTCAAGGGGCGGCAGTTCTACGAGCCGTCCGAGCAGGGCTTCGAGAAGCAGATACTGGCGCGGCTCAAGGGGTGGTGGCCGGAGCGGTACCGCAAACCGCCCGAAAAATCCGGCGAGTAGCTCTGTCGTCTCTTTTGGGATTTGGTATTTGGAGCTTGGAGCTTATTTAGGATTTAGTGCTTGGGATTTGGTATTTTCGTCGGTATGTTTCCGTAGAAATCCGACAGTCCATGTAAAATCATGGACATGCAAAACGCCACTTTAATAACTCTATGCTGGGAGCTCTACGAGCAGGGCAT
>QZJY01000054.1 GCA_003597995.1 Dehalococcoidia bacterium | reverse complement strand
TATGAGTGAATTCGCTAGTCCGTTTTCGATGGCCAGTGCAATTTCATTCGACAGCAAATCGGCTATTGAGGAGCTAAACTGAGTGGTTATTATGTCGTGTATCGCCTGCGTCATCTGCGCCACCGTTGGTCCGGTAGAACCCTCTCCAAGAAGTGAAAGAAGAGCTTGTTCAATAAGACCAACCCTGGCCTCACCTTGTATCGAAGCGTCTTTATCAGCTATCATCTGGTTTTTTATATCCGCTCTCATCTGGTCTTTCACAACCTGGCTGAGGGGTTGAGGGATTTTGAAAGTTACGGGGGTCAAAGCCCCGGTTTTAAAGATACTATTAGTGACGATCTTGTTCACGAAATCAAGGATGTCGCTGACTTTGCCACGGATTTCAATGGTGAAAACATTCGTGTAAAATGTAAAATTAGAAGTACTGATATCTCCCTTTGCCGGTTCCGTAGCGACTATCATTTGCATCTTAAGGTTGGAAGACCCGGCCAGTCCCATCAGTGTTTCATTATATTCGATGGTCTGGGCGGAAGTCGGGAATTTGCTCTGGGTCTGCTTCAATGACAGACTAGCCTGTCCCAGCTCGGTCTGGAGCAGAGTTATTTTGTTGTTCCACGCGGCCACATCGGCTATCGCCTGCGCCATTTGCGCGCTCAGGTCAGATTTTGTTTTGTTTAATGCCGTCTGCGATAGCCGCGCGGCATTAAGATTGTTCTGGAGCAACTTCTGGTCTTTGCTGGCGCTGTTGTACATCAGATAAAGAACTACTGCCGCCACCAAAAAAGGGGCAAAAAACAGTGTGATCCATGTTGACCTCGTAAATTTCATACAATACTCCCAGTTACTGCAATGCGATGTCCCATGTTTTTATACCCCAAAAAGTACCGCTGCCAACACCCGGCACATTTAAACTTGTGCCGGTTGGGTCAACCCATGTTAAACTACCGTTCTGGTTATAAACAGTTGTACTACCGGCTACCGTTCCATAGAAATCACCGCCTGGTTGCAGGTAAGTCATGCCAGTGACTGACATTAAGAATAGATAGTCACCGGGCCCCGACGCGATGCTCGGTTTAAATTCAATGTCGCCGATAGCAATAATGGCGCCGCTACCACTTATGGTGGCTTTTGTGCCTATTCGCAGGGCATATGGCAGGCCGACGGTATTACTGTTGACATATATGGCTTGCCCATTCAGGTTCAGATTGAAGTTTTGGCCGGTCATGCCTATTGTCGTATCCCCGTTGATAAAAAGAGGGCCGGTCAACGTCAGTGTGGCGCCGGCAGCGCCGCTGTTTTCTATATCCAGTGTCCCGTTGCGGTAAAAAGGGCCTAAATTAGGAGTGTTCTGCACGGCAACCGAATTACTGCTATAAGGGGTGGTGTTCATCACCTGCTGCCAGTAGAATTGATATAACTGGTCAGCCGTGGGCCACGAACCGGTGTAGTTGGACTTGGCCGCATGGTCACCGTCCGAGGGACTTACCGAACCTTGCCCACCCTGAACGGTATAACCATTCTGGCTTGTGATGACCTGATTCATAATGCCTGTCAAGTCACATGAAGAAGCGTTAACGTAAGTAATTATTTTGGAATAGGCTACGGGTTGATTAGCCAGACTGGTGTCGTGAATTACGTCTGGCCCCGCTAGAGACGTGATTCTGTATCCTTGCAGTCCATTAACCGTATCTATATACTGAACAAAAGCGAATACTTTTTGGCCATTAAAGGATAAAACTCCTGATGGAGGGAATTCAATGTACGATGACGTGTCAGTAGGCAAATTGGAATACGGCGTAGTCTTCAACCACCATAATGCGCTTTGAATGCCTGTGTCGGCGGCATAAAGCTCATCCGTTCTTTGCTCAACCTTTCCCTGGACTTTGAAGCCGCTAGCGCCAGCAGCCAAAGTGGCTGGAACAATCAATCCGCCTACGGCCAGTAGAATCAAAAGAATGATAAGCACCTGGCCTTTTTGTTGGTGCAGTATTCCTAACCTTTTCACATCCCTCCTCCCTTATACAGCCATCTAGCTCAGCCTTGGCTTGAAATAGAAAGCCGAGGATGAGCTTCTCGGCTGAAAGCCGCCGATGGTAGATGTAATGCTTGCCTTGTAATACACCGCGCCGCTGGGTTCTGTAATCCCTTGCAAAACAAAATCGCTGCTCTCCTTGATTCCCATGGCTATCACTACGGGAGCTCCACTATTGTCCGAACGCGTTAAATCGGTTCCGATTAAAGCGTAACGGACTGTATGGCTTCCCAGACCGTACGCGCTGTAATCCCAGACCAGAGTCATAACTTCGGTCACATCCGGGGTTGCCGGGTCGTCAGCCGTTACTGTTTGCGCCTGCTGCCCATCGCGGACAATCCATACGCCGGCATTCTGCGCGTACCGGATGGCTTGAATACTGTTGTTGCTTGCAGCTGTGATTTTCAAAGTCTGAACAAATGCAGTCCCGATAACCGGTAAAATAATCCCTATAATAGCTACGCCTATGATGAGTTCTATCAGGGTAAAGCCTCTCTCGCCGCCGGTTATTCCATGCAACCGATCGAACTTCACGGGGTTCTCCAGTAATCCGTCAAGGTATAATTGACGTACATCCACGGTTTTTCCGCCACACTGCGTGTGACTGTCACAATAATCTGCTGTATGTCTAACGGCAAAGCAATCTGTGCTATTGCGGCGGCACCGGTGCCTCCGCCCCCGCTGAATGTAATCGTCGGGACGGATGTGTATCCACTTCCATTATCGTTAATCATTACCTCTGAAACATAACCCGTTGTGTACGCAGTAGCGGCAGCGCCCGAACCACCACTCCACTGAAACTGACCGTGGGAGCGGATGTGTACCCCTTACCTTGGTAGTTAATTGTGATGGTTGACACTCCTCCGCTCGTTATTGTGGCTGTAGCCGTAGCTCCCGAACCACCGCCTCCAGTCAAGCTTACCTGGGGAGCAGATGTGTAACCGCTACCTCCATTCGTAACGGTTATAGAGTAAACCCCCGTTGTAATGACGGCAGTACCTGAAATGCCTGTCCCACCACCTCCACTGAAACTGACCGTGGGGGCGGATGTGTATCCACTTCCACCATTCGTAACAATAACGGTGACCCCGCCGGCCACTGCGCCCGCGCTTACCGAAAGCGTGTACCCTGCGGGTAAGGTCGGCCCTCCGGTCCAAGGCCTATTTCCAGACGGCAGCGCATAAACCCAGGTCGTGTTCTGCTGATAGGCTTGCACCTTAATGAATTCTACTTCGCTTTTGGCCAGCGCTTCTGCTGCTGCCATACCTTCTGACTTGATGACTACCTGCGCGCTTGTTTGCAGACCGGTTAACAGGGCCAACATAAATACCATCAAGAAGCAAACAACTATCAAAACCTCAATAAAGATAAACCCCCGCTCTCCTTTATTCGCCCTAATCATTCCCATAAACCTTTACCCAATTTGCCCATATAGGCCATACATGGCTGATACCATGGTCACGGCAATAAGGGCTATCATACCGCCTATAACTATGGTCATAATAGGTGTAATTAGGCCTACAGCGGCAGCGGTCCGGTCATCGGCTTCCACTTCGTAGGTCTCGGCTACCGTTGCAAGTGTGTTATCCAGATTGCCCGTTTCTTCACCAACCGCCACCATCTGGACCATCAGCGGCAGGAAAAACGACCTCTTTGCCATAGGTTTCGAAAGCCCTTCTCCCCGGATAAGGTCTTGCTGTACTCCAGCCACGGATTTGGCCACAATTTTGTTACCTGTATTCTGTACCGAAAGAGCCATAATGTCTGGAAGGGATAAACCTACTTTGAAAAGTAACGCCATGGTTCGGCACAGGCGTGACAATTCATTCAAATTGGTGATTCTTCCTATGATTGGCATGCGCAGCATTGTTTTGTCCAGTTGATATTTTCCCCTGGGGGTTTTGGCTAGTGCGTACATCGAGACCCCTAACGAAACAAATCCGATTAATATAAAAAGACTATTACTTTTAAGCCATGCGGAACCATCCATCATCAAGCGCGGCAGAGTAGGCAGTTTTGCGCCGAAGGCCCCATACAGAGACGAAAATGAAGGCATAACAAAGTTAACCAACACCGCCACCACGCCGACGGCCGTGATCACCACGAATATGGGATAGCTCAGCGCGCCGCGGATCTTTTTCTCTGTGATCATGCGTTTTTCCATGTAATCCGCCATCTGGCGCATTACGAGCTCCATATTGCCGCTCTTTTCACCGGCGGAAATGGCCCGCCAGTAAAGAGCCGGAAATACGCGCGGATGTTTGCGCATGGCATTGGAAAGGGACGACCCACCGCGGATATCCGCCGCCACCTCGCCCAATTTCTTTTTAAGTTCTTTATTGGCCACCTGCGTCTGCAACAGTTCTAGCGATACTACGATATCGGTGCCGGAATCTAGCAGCAGTGCCATTTGCCGTGAAAACATTATTATCTCTTTGGGATTTACGTTCCCCAAAGTCATGTTGAGTTTTTCTGAATTCAATAAGCCCGATTGAGCTTTAAGGCTGAGTACCCTGTAACCGCTCGACTCAAGTAAGTTGCCAGCCGCGCCGTCATTGCTGGCGCTCAGCTTGCCTTTGACCAGCTTGCGTTCCTTATTATATGCAACGTAGCTAAATTCCATTTTACCTCAAACTATTCAACGGAATAAGTCGTGCGTATTATCTCCGTAGGAGTGGTCAGCCCCATCTGCACCTTCAGCATCCCGTCGTGCATCATGGTAATCAGGCCTTCTTTGACCGCTTCTTCCTTGATGTCGGCTGTACTGACCCCACTTATAATCATGCGCCTCAGCTTGTCCGTCATCGCCAGAATCTCGAAAATGCCTGTGCGCCCGAGGTAGCCCGTATATGCACAAGTTTTGCATCCTGTGGCATAAAGAAACTTGGTCCTCTTTTCCTTCATCTCTTTTTCATATGCCAGTTGCTCTGGCAGTGGCGCTTCGATTGACTGCTGGCAGTCCGGACAGATTCGCCGCACCATACGCTGTGCCAAAATGCCAATTACGCCAGAGGCTATCAGGAACGGCTCAACTCCCAGGTCAATCAATCTGTATAAAACGCCGATAGTGTCATTAGCATGGATTGACGACAGCATGAGGTGTCCGGTTAGTGCTGCTTGAACGGCGATATTCGCAGTCTCAGCGTCGCGTATCTCGCCCACCAATATTACATCGGGGTCTAGACGCAGTATGGAACGCAGGCCGCTGGCGAAGGTAATTCCAGCCTGGTTATTTACCTGTATCTGGTTGATGTCTTCAAAGCGGTACTCGGCGGGGTCTTCCACCGTTATAACGTTGCGACCCAGCGTATCCAGTGAATTGAGCGATGCGTACAGTGTGGTCGTTTTGCCGGCACCGGTAGGGCCGCTAACCAGCAACATTCCATAAGGCACTTTCAGCATTTTTTCATATTTTTCCAGACTCTCAGGCAAAAAACCGAGTTCGGCCAGTCCGCGGGTTGCCGTCGACTTGTCCAGAAGGCGCAGTACAGCCATCTCCCCGTGTACAGTTGGTGACGTGGCTACGCGCACGTCGATCATCCTTTGTTTAGACTCGGTAGAAAATTGTCCGTCCTGTGCATGGAAATGATCAGCTATATTCAATCCTGCCAAAATCTTAAGCCGGGATATTAGTGGCAGCTGGATATCCATGGGCAGCGACATCATATCCTGCAGTGTGCCATCGATTCGGTATCTGATTCGCAACCTTTTCTCTTGCGGTTCTATGTGTATATCTGAAGCCCTGGCCTTTACGGCTTCATCTATGATCAGTTTCAACGCCTGTACCAGAGGGGTATTGGATGCAACTTCCAGCATCTGTTTGTCATCAAAGGTCCCCTGCGAAGTCGGGATAATGGATATTTGTTTTTCGATTTCGCCGTAGCCCTTATAGCTGGAATCGATGGCCTCTCGGATTTCCTTGGATGTAGCGACTACTGGCTTTATCCTCTTGTGGCTCTGTACCGCAAAAGCTTCCAGCGCCAAGATATCAGTGGGGTCAGCCATGGCTACCATCATGGTGTTTCCGCTCACGCTTATGGGGATGGCATTGTAACGGCGGGCCATAATCTCCGGAACCAACTGTATAGCTTCTGGCTGGGATGCCTGTCGAAGTTGCTTGTGAACATCCGAACCAACCATTTTCTTCGCCGGCTCAACTGCTTTTTCGGCCATAGGCACACTGGTGGGTGGTGTTTTACCCAGCTCCAGCACTTTAATGCCATGGTGTTCTACGAACTGTCTTGCTTGTGTGCTGAGTGCGGAATTAAGTAGGGCGATGGCCTTATCATCTATGCCTGTATCGAAAGCTTTTGCATCGAAAAAGGCCACTCGCTCAATCCCGATTTCCCTTTCTCCTCCCATGATGTCGATTGCCAGACGGTGAGAGATGCGGAAGCTGGAAGCATAAGCCAAAATGTCGAAAGTATACTCTACTCCGAAACGTCCCACGATCTTGGTATTTTCCTCGATACGATAACCCAGTTTCACCAGGCTATCCATCAGTTGTGCCTTGTTCTCAAAACGGAACGACTTGGTTTGGGCGGGTTTTGGTGGAAGGGTTGTCAGAAAAGACTCGATTTTACCCTCTTCGACGACCTTGATACGCTGCTTCTCAGCCAGCTGACAGCTTTCGCTGTCTAGAGCAGGCTTGGCAACGATAACCCTGTCCTTGATACCCGTGTCGTAAGCCTTGTTGGCGAAATCAAAAATAGCACCGGCAACCGATTCCCTGCTTCCATCTACCATGAGCGCGATAGCCATGGTACGCAGTGTAAAGCCGTCATCGCTCTGCGCCAGCATATCAAAACTGTGCTCGATTCCAGACTTACCGGTGCGCTTGGCATCCAGCAGTACCTGATAGCCCTGCGTCTCAAGATAGGACTTAAGCCGGATTTCAAGCGGTTGTCTGGCATCAGAGGCAATAACTTTACTTACCATCGATATATTCCCAACTCAACTATTAATTTTTAAGATCAGCTAATATAACGTTTGTGCGCTTTATGGCACAGCCCTGGGTCACAATTTCATTCGCTATTTACTTTCGTTGAGACGGATCAGGCCGCGCCGTATGGCAAGCACCACGGCATGGGCGCGGTCATTGGCGTTAAGCTTGCGCAAAATGGCACTAACGTGGTTTTTAATGGTCTGTTCGCTTATGTTAAGTATATTGGCAATCTGCTTGTTAGTGTTGCCGTCGGCGATGTATGTCAATATTTGCCGTTCGCGCTGAGTCAGCGGAGCTACAATATTGTCGCCGAGAGAGGCCATATCCTGAAATTCATGCAAAACGTGCCGAGCAACCGATGGCCTACTCATCAAGCTTTCGTTGATAGGGTATTCGCCATGAGAAGCCCTTTTTACGATACCAATCAGTTCATCTGGCGTGGCGTTTTTAGCCAGGCAGGCTACCGCCGAACTGCGAATGGCATCAAACATTTCCTCATCATTGGGATTGGGACTCAGAATGACAACGCGCGTGTTGGGGAAATTGCGGGCTATGCGGCTGCCGAGTTCGAGTCCGCTCTGGTTGGCCAGATCGGAACCCAGTAAAACAATGTCAGGAAGATTGGCGTCTATGGCTGCCAGAATATCGTTCTTCGGATCGCCTTCAAAGATTTCGAAATCCTTTTCCTGGAGCAAAGCCTGTCGCACGCCAGCGCGAAAAAATGACTGCTCATCGATCACCATTACCTTGGTCTTAACCACGGTTGACCTCCAAACGATATAAAGTACGAGTACCTTCCATTATCAGACTACAATTTCTTTCTTTAACTTCCCTTCGTCGTTAAAAAAGGCGCCAACGTCATCCTTGCGGAAACGACGGTCCCCTCTCGAACCTATACGGTAGGATTTCAGAGCGCCCTGGTTACTCCAGCGCCTCACCGTATTTATGTGTACGTTCAAAATTCGGGCAACCTCGCTAGTTGTAAGCATGGGCTCGATTTGACTGTTCTGGTCTGCCATTCTATGTCCTCTCTAAAGATAACTAAAACTTACATCTGAACACTATAACTCATTTTAAGTGCCAAACCAAGACCTCAATAGTACCAATAATTGGGCTAATAGTCCTGGTAATTTAGTAAGGTTCGCTTAATTTGTGTCTGATTCTCAGTAGAACCTATCTTTTTACCGATGCCTTCGTTATAATTTGTGCACGTGGTAACACCGCTGGTCAATCCAGCCTGTCACCCACAACACTTCGGGTTGACACAGGGAGTTCTCAGGTGCAAGACGAACAGGAACTGGTACGAAGAGCACAACAACAGGATAAAGAAGCTTTCGCTGAGCTATATGAGGTCTATTTCGACAAGATTTATCGATATATAGTACTCAAAATCGGAGACAGGACAGAAGCTGAAGATATGACGCAGCAGGTTTTCTTAAAGGCACTCAAGTTTTTGCCTTCTTACAAACGGAGAAATGTGCCTTTCTCGGCTTGGCTTTATCGTATCGCGCACAATCAGGTGGTAGATTATTACCGGAAATCAAGCCGGCAGAAGTCCTGCGAACTAACCGAAGCTATAACCCCGGACGATCCGAATGAAAATCCTCAGCAGCAAACCGAACTGAAGGTTGACATAGAGCATCTTGTGAAGGCTACCCGCAAACTGACCAAGGCACAGCAGGAGGTAATCGCCCTGCGCTTCTCAAGCGACCTTCCGGTGGCCGAGGTGGCCAGACTGATGGGCAAGAGCGAGGGTGCGGTTAAAGCCTTGCAACACAGTGCCGTGGCAGCCCTGAGAAAAATATTGGTGGTAACTGAAGACTATGACTGACAACAAAAAGATCGATAAGCAAATAGCAGAAGCGCTCAATGAGTGCTTCGAGAGTATGCTTATAAAAAACGAGCCCATAGATTCGTGTCTGGCGCGCTATCCGCAGCACGCAGCGGAGCTGAGACCTCTTTTAGTAACCATGAAAAGAGCACTGGAGGCGAGCGCCCTTTCCCCGGATTCTACCTTCCGCGCCCGGGCCCGTTACGAGTTCCGCAACGCCTTGTATGATAACGTCTCGCGCAAGACCCGCCCGTTCCTTGCCTGGCGCTGGGCTACCGTCGTCTCCACGGTGGGCGTATTTTTACTCACGAGCACTGGCGGAGTCGTGGCTGCCTCATCCAGCAGCATGCCCGGCCAGCCGCTTTATCAGGTCAAGCGCACCATTGAAGATGTTCAGCTAACGCTAACGCCTTCACAGGCGGCCAAAGCCCGGCTGTATGCCACGCTGGCCGACCGCAGGGTCGGCGAGATAATGTATGCCGCTCAAAAAGGAGATGTGAACCTCACTGAAGACCTCACGCGACAGTTCGCCACAAACCTGAGTATGGTCTCCGCCATCATCGCGCCTAGCCGGTCACTGACTTTCGGAGGTGGTTCCAAACAGGCTGTCGCACCATCGCCCGACGGTTCGCCGGAACAATCCACTACAGTTACAAGCGCTATTGGAGCTACGAATGTCCCATCAGCTCCTCCGCCCGCAATCAATGTAGTTCCTGCTCCCACACCCACAATTGTTGCTCCCACTCCACCGACTGTTACGGTAACACAGGTTGCTCCCGTCCCGACAGCCACCTTCGCCGTGCCGCAGCCGACGATAACTCTCAGCGGCATTACCGACCCGGCTCTACTTAAACTACTGCAGCAGTATTCGGTCAAAAACATCGCCGAGTTGATGTCCATCCTGGATAAGGTCCCGCCGTCCGTCAAAACGGCGTTGCTGGCCGCCATCCAGGCTGTTACGTCCGGATACGGGCAGATTCTGGGGACATAGACCACCCAAATTTAAGTTCACAGATTGTATTCACGCTCTCTCGCACATACCGTGTTCATTGAATTTTGATTCGGGAATCACGCAGACAATTCATTGACAGCCCTGAGTCTATGATATAAACTACAGTCTGATGGCTGGCTTATGTCCGGCCTCCAGTAATTTCTCCGCCTCTGACAGGAGAACGCCCGATGTCTGATACAGGCGCTATTGACCCCAATTCCGTAGCACGGCAATCCCGCGATAAGGCAATATTCCAGGCTGAGGAAAACTATAAATCTGCCCTGAATGCCGCTGCCAAAACCAGGGAGAGCGCCATACAAGACGCCGTTAATATCAAGGTGGAGGCTGTTAAACAGGCGCAGGCTGCGCTCGATCTACCTAAAAAACGCTTGAACGAAGCCCGCGACCGTATCGAAGCCAGATTGCGCAAACGGGAACTGGACGAAGCCAGGCGTAATAAGGAACAAATATTAATCAAGGCAGAGGACACCAGGGTGAAGGCAATCAAACAGGCCGAGGAACTGGGCAAACGCATGATTGCCGAAGCCGACGAGACGCATCGGCGCGCCATTCAGCAGACTTATGAAACTGAAAAAAAGATGAAGCGAGAAGCCGAACAGGCAATAAAAAACCAGAAGGAAGCAGCCCGCAACAAGGCTGAGGACAAGCGCAAAGGCCGGCAAAGGTCTGAACAGGAAGCTGCCGAGGCAAAAATACGGGCTCAGAAAATTGCCGTCGCCGAGCGTAGCGCCCGTGAAGCTCTCGCAAAAAACCAGCAAAAGGCGAAAAAAAAGAAAACTGAACCAATAAATATCGCTAAAACGCCGGCACAGCCAGAGTCTGCGGTAAAGCCCATTACCAGAGAAATTCCGGATATGCCTTCCTGGCCATCGAAAGTCAATCAGCCGGGTCCGGCCATAAGCCGTACGGGTATGATTAAACTTACTATTGTCCATCGGGACGTTGATTCAGACCACATGGTTGATTTTGAAAACAGCCTGCGTGAAATTCCAGATATCCGCATTGTTATGGTGGGCGGGACTGCCGGGGAAGGCATTCAGATAATCGTATCGTCGGAAAAGTCCGTGGTATTATCCGATATACTGAGACAACTGCCAATGGTCGAGAATATTACCGACCGCCCTGCAAATATTCTTGTCAAGCTGAAACAGGCAGTAATTTTCGAAAGCAACGCATAAGTCTCTATAAATTTTAAATGGAGGTGACCATGCTTATCGGATTATGGATCGTTCTCGGTATCATCGTCCTGCTCTTGTTCTTCTTCATCGCTATCTACAATGGTCTGGTCGGCCTGCGCAACCAGGTCAAAAACGCCTGGTCGCAAATAGATGTTCAACTCAAACGCCGCTATGACCTCATCCCTAACCTGGTTGAAACGGTCAAGGGCTACGCTAAGCACGAGCGCGAGGTGTTCGAAAACGTCACCAAGGCTCGCAACATGGCCCAGGCGGCGACAGCATCTAACGCCGCCGAGCGCGGTAAACTCGAAGGAGAACTCAGCTCAGTCTTGGCCCGGCTGCTGGCAGTGGCCGAAGCCTATCCCGATCTCAAGGCCAACCAGAATTTCCTTTCTTTGCAGGAGGAGTTGGCCTCGACGGAAAACAAGATTAGCTTTTCACGCCAGTTCTACAACGATAGCGTACTGCGCTACAACAATCAGACCCAGATGTTCCCGTCCAACGTCGTGGCTGGCATGGCTGGATTCAAGGCCGCCGAATTCTTCGAAGTCACCGTGCCAGAGGAAAAGAACGCGCCCAAAGTAAGCTTCACCTAAAGCGGAGTTGGTATCCAATGTGGGAACAGATAAGGTCTAACCAGCTCAGGTCGGCTGTGCTGGTTGTCTTTATGGGAATACTGCTCCTGGCGATAGGTTATGTCGTAGGGCTGTACTTTCTTGATAGCGCCCTGGGCGGGCTGCTGATTGCAGCCATCGTCTGGGCGATCATGGGACTGATAGCCTTCTTCCAGGGCGACAGCATACTCCTCGGCGTTTCCGGCGCGCGCAAGATAAGCAAAGCCGACAATCCGCGCCTGTACAACGTAGTCGAGGAGATGTCCATAGCGTCCGGTCTGCCCAAGGTCCCGGACGTTTATATCATCAATGACCCGGCCCTGAACGCTTTCGCCACCGGGCGTGACTCCGATAAGGCCGCCGTGGCTATCACTTCGGGGCTGCTGGAACAGCTTAACCGCAACGAGCTGCAGGGCGTCATTGCGCATGAGATAGGGCATGTCAAGAACCGCGACGTTTTGCTGATGACTATCAGCGCCGTCATGCTGGGTGCCATCGTCATAATCTCATGGTACGCCACGCGCGTCATGTTCTGGGGTGGAGGGCGGCGTTCTGACCGTCGCTCGGGCGGTGACGGCGGCGGAAACATTCAGGCCGTCCTGATGATACTGGGGCTCGTGCTTTTGATACTGGCACCAATCTTCGCCCAACTCATATACCTGGCTATCTCGCGCAAGCGCGAGTACTTGGCTGACGCTTCCTCGGCCCTCTACACGCGTTATCCCGAGGGACTAGCCTCAGCGCTGGAAAAGTTAGGCAACTCTAATACCCAGGTGAAAGCAGCTAATCAGGCGACGGCGCCGATGTATACCATCAACCCCTTCGCCAAGAAGCGCGCCGTGAACGACTGGATGAGCACGCATCCACCCATCGCTGAAAGAGTGCGCATCCTGCGGGGCATGGGCGGCAACTCTTACGCCGACTATGAAAAGGCCTACGAGCAGATGCACAAAGGCCAGGGGATTGTGCCAAAATCGGCCTTGAACTCGAGCGCGACAGCACAGTAGATAAATCTCAAAGTTAAAGAGGGAGGCTATTAGTCCTCCCTCTTTTTTACAACCCCTCCAAAAGCTCTGCGACTCTTCTTTCGATTTTATCGCGTATTTTGATAACTTCGGCCAGGGTCTTACCTTCCGGGTCCGGCAGCCCCCAGTCCTCGGCAGTCACCAAACGGGCAGGACAGGACGCTGAGTCGAGGCAGCCCATAGTTATCACTCTATCGGCTTTATCCAGCATCTCGGATGTAAGCAATTTAGGCTTGTTGCGGCTTATATCCAGCCCAGCCTCAAGCATAGCTCTAGCTACAACGGGATTGACTGCTTCTGACGGCTGGGTACCGGCGGACATAGCCCTGGCCTTACCACCCGCCAGCCGGTTGAAAAAAGCTTCTGCCATCTGGCTGCGGCTAGAGTTGTGCACACAAACGAAGAGTACGGTTTTCATAGTAAAGTCGACCTAATACTTCGAAACGCCCTCTTCCTCTACCTTCCCGGTGATGACGAAGATGGTACGCTCGCAGATATTGGTTACGCGGTCGGCGCTACGTTCCAGATTATGCGCCACCCAGATGAGCCGCGTTGCCCGGTTGATTGTTTTCGGATCCTCTGCCATATAGGTTAAAAGTTCACGGAACACCTGGTCGTAGAGGTTGTCCACTACGTCGTCCTGCGCTATGACGCGACGAGCGGCTTCGGCGTCCCGTTTGATAAAGGCATCGAGAGCCGCTCGCAGCATCTCGTTGGTCTTTTCAGCCATGCGCGGCACATCTATGTATGGTTTCAAAGGCGGCTCGTCGCCTATCATGATGGCTATCTTGGCATTACCCCCCGCATGGTCCCCAATACGCTCCAGGTCGACTATCATGTTGAGCACCGCGATGATGATGCGCAGGTCACGCGCCAGCGGCTGCTGCGTTGCGATAAGCTCGATGCACATCTCCTCGATATCATAGCGCTTCTGGTTGATGTTGAAGTCGTCAGCAACAACCTGCCGTGCCAGCGCCAGGTCGCGGTTCTTGAGAGCATCGGCCGAGCGGCTGATGGCCTCTTCCACCATGCTCCCCAGGACCAGCAACTCTTCCTGTAACGTTTGTAAATGTCGGTCAAAATCCTGTCTAGGCATAAATTTCTCCTCTAACCGAATCGCCCGGTGATGTAGTCTTCCGTACGTTTATCTTTTGGGTTGGTGAATATCTGGTCAGTACGTCCGTATTCCACCAAAGTCCCCGCCCTGTCGTCTCCCATCAGCATGAAGGCCGTCATGTCGGAAACGCGTCCGGCCTGCTGCATGTTGTGTGTAACGATAACAATTGTAAAGTCTTTCGCCAGGCCGCGCATCAGGTCTTCAATTTTAAGGGTTGCAACCGGGTCCAGAGCGCTGCAGGGCTCATCCATCAGAATAACCTCAGGTTCTACCGCCAGTGCACGGGCGATGCACAGCCTCTGCTGCTGCCCGCCTGAAAGCGAAGCCCCTGATTGCTTCAACTTGTCTTTGACCTCGTCCCATAACGCTGCCTGCCTGAGGCTGCGTTCGGCTATCTCTTCCATCTCTGAGCGCTTGCTCCACAGGCTGGTGAGTTTGCGCCCGGCCACCACGTTTTCCATTATCGACATGGTAGGGAAAGGGTTGGGTTTTTGAAAGACCATCCCGATACGGCAACGTATGTTTACAGCATCTACGGACGGCGCGTAAATGTCTTCACCGTCGAGCAGTATCTTTCCGGTTACCTTAGCCCCGTGCACCACTTCATGCATGCGGTTGAAGCAGCGGATAAGCGTAGACTTGCCACAGCCGGACGGCCCGATAATGGCCGTTATCGACCTGGGGTGTATCCCCATATTAACATCTTTCACGGCCAAAAAGGAGCCGTAATAGGCCCTCAGATTTTCTGCCACGATAATGTGGTTGCTGACAAAAGACGATTCTAAATTTTCATTTACCGGAGGTTGTAATATAGTATTCATTATTTTCCCTGTGAGTATAGTATACTCAGGCACTCCGTTTTCTGCTCAGCCAGCGCACCACTATGCTTATTATTAAAACGAGCATCACCAGTAAAAATGCTCCCGCCCAGGCCTGCTGTTTCCAGTTTTCATATGGTGAGATAGCATACCTGTAAATCTGTAAAGGCAGCGCCCCGATGGGATTCCCCAGCCCATCGTATCCGAAGGAATTGCCAAATGCAGTGAACATTAGTGGAGCGGTCTCGCCCGCGATGCGAGCCACTCCCAGCATTATTCCGGTCACGATGCCCGCCAGCGCCCCCGGGATGACCACCGAGACCACCGCTCGCCACCTTGTGATACCCAGTGCCAGCGCCGCTTCACGCATTGAACCCGGTACCAGACGCATGGATTCTTCAGTGGTGCGCGCTATAACCGGTATCATAATGATAGCCAGCGCCACCCCCGCCGAAAAGGCCGAATAGGAATGCATCGGACGCACAATGATGGCATAGGCGAATACGCCTACAACAATAGAGGGAACGCCGGCCAGTATGTCGGAGGCGAAGCGCACCGCCGATTGGACAATGGGACTACCGAACTCGGATAGAAAAATACCGGCCATCATCCCGATCGGGACAGCGATTAACGATCCCAACCCCACCAGTATGAGCGTGCCTATTAATTCGTTGCGCATGCCGCCGCCTTCTTGTCCGGGAGGCACCGCGGCGCTGGTAATAAAATCAAGATTAATAAAAGAAATCCCCTTCACAAGAATATACCCCAACATCATCGCCACTACCAGTATAGCCAGGCCGGCAGCCGTAGCGCTTAACCCAAGCATGATGCGGTTACCCCACTTACGCCAGTTGTAACTCTTACCCCGAATCATCATTCTCTCGCCATTTTCCCTGCAGTCAATCGCCATACCAAGAGGCGGGCGATCACGTTTACCAGCAGCGTAATGACGAATAATATTAAAGCCAGTTCTATTAGACTGGAAAGACCGATCCCTGAAGCCTCACCGAACTCATTAGCTATTTTGCTGGGGATCGTGGTACCAGGCGAAAACAGAGACGCGGTTATTTTGTTGCCATTGCCTATTACCATGGTAACCGCCATAGTCTCACCGAGGGCGCGGCTCAGTCCGAGCAGTACGGCCCCAACCAAACCGGACCGTCCATAGGGCAGCACCGCCCGCGATATGGTTTCCCACCGAGTAGCCCCAAGCGCGAGCATGGCTTCTCTCTGTGTGGATGGAACGGCCCGCAAAACGTCGCGGCTCATGGCAGTGATTATTGGAATGATCATGATCGCCAGTATTATGGCGGCGGCCAGAAATCCGAAACCGAAAGGCGGCCCCTGGAAAAACGAAAGACTCCCCAAGTGTGTCCCCAGCCAGCTTTCAATGGGACTCCTCACGAAGGGCACCAGCACGAAGAGCCCCCAAAGCCCGATTATCACACTGGGTATGGCTGCCAGCATCTCGATGATAAACGAAGCTGGTCCGCGTATCCATGCGGGAGAAAGTTCCACCAGAAAGATGGCCGCCCCTATACTCAGGGGAACTGCAATGACCAGAGCCAGGAGTGAACTTATCAGGGTCCCGTATATGGCAGGCAATGCTCCATACTCATTTTTAACGGGGTCCCAGGTGGAACTGCTCAAAAATGGCGCTCCGAACTCCCGTATAGCCGGCCATGCTTGTAGCGTCAGTACCACCAGAATGTTAACCAGGATAGCTACGATAATAAAAGCGCAAATCAGGGTAACCTGAGTGAAAGCCCGGTTACCGATGCGCAATACACCGCTGGTTCTATTTTTCAGCATCATCGTTCTTTCGGGTTTCGTATAAGGGAGAATGCAGAGAGTGTCTTCGCTCTACATTCTCCCATGTTCTTGCCCCAGGATTCAAGGGTTAGCTCGTGCGCAAGGGCTGTCCCTGATATTTGATGGATTTAACCAGGGCTTCAGCCTTGACTACAGCGGCGCTTGAAAGCTGGGCGTAGTTCAGGCCGGCGCAATCCGCCTGTCCCTCGTGGATAGCCCACCAGAGCATGTCCACTAGTGCGGTACCCTTGGCTTTATCCGTTTGATTGGTATAGGCCAGTATCCAGGTGAAACCAACGATGGGATAGGCTGCCGGGTCCGACGAATTGGTGACCATCACACGCATATTGTCGGGCAGGGTTACTCCGTTGGCAACCGCGGTGGCCGAGGCCACGCTGGGGAGTATATATGCGCCGGAGGCATTCTTGAGTTGAGCATGTGCCAGCTTGTTCTCAATGGCATAAGCCAGCTCCACGTAGCCTATCGAGTTAGGTGTCTGCTGTACTGAACCGGCTACGCCGGCGTTTCCCGAAGCGCCAATACCCGCCGGCCAGTTCACGGAATTAGCGGTCCCCACCTGGCTATGCCACAGGGTGCTTACTTTGTCCAGGTAGTTGGTGAAAATATTGGTGGTACCTGAACCGTCAGAGCGGTGTACCACGGCGATGGTGGCATTGGGCAGTGTTAGTCCCGGATTGAGCGCGGTGATGGCCGGGTCGTTCCATTTCGTGATAGTGCCCAGATAGATATTGGCCAGCACATCTCCGGCGAGTTTAAGTTGTTGCGTGGGAACACCCGAGATGTTGTAGATCAGGGCTACTGCGCCTGCGGTCATGGGGATGGTTACCAGCGAGCCGTAGGCGTCTTGTGCCGCTTTTAGCTGGGCGTCACTCAGCAGTCCGTCGGACGCCCCGAAGTTGACCGTACCATTGGTAATAGCCGTTATGCCGGCACCAGACCCTACGGACTGGTAGTTAACCTTGACTCCGGTGAGAGTAAAGTATTTACTGAACCATAGGCTGTAAAGTGGGTTGGGGAAGGTAGCGCCTGCGCCGTCAAGGCTAACAGCCTGGGCAGGAGTAGCGGTCGTTATTGTAGTCGGCGTTGAGGTACAGCCGGTTACCATGACGACTGTCGCGAGTGAGATGCTTATTATTGCTGGCGCGAACTTTCTTAGTGTCTTGGTCAATTCCTATTTTTCTCCTTTTCCAATTTCCTATTTCGATTTTCTCTATTCCGTTATTTAAAGAAGTCCCGGCTTACTTTCTAAGATGGAGCGCTGACCCGTTATTGAGGGTAGCCTCTATCTGAGGTTCATCCAGGACCTCGGGATGTTCGAACAGCAGGTGCATCACCGCTTCGGCGGTTACCATGTTGGTTGCCAGGGGCACATTGTGCACGTCGCATACCCTCATCAAGGCCGCGATGTCCGGTTCGTGCGGCTGCGCGGTCAGCGGGTCCCGCAGGAATATGACCGCCTTCACAACACCGCTCGCCACCATAGCCCCAATCTGCTGGTCTCCTCCCAGCGGGCCGCTATTGACCAGCGTTATGGCAAGGCCGGTACCTTCCCGTACCAGCTGCCCTGTGCTGCGTGTCGCCACCAGGGCTAACTTTGCCAGATTTTCTTTATGCTCACGCGCCAGCTTGACCATTTCTTCTTTTTTGCCGTCGTGGGCTATCAAAGCCAGTGTAAGTTTTCCCATACTATTTCCTCTCGTTTCTTAGTTTAATCATAGGGGATATACATTAAGGTTAATTCAAGGGATTGTTAAAGGGACGTAAAATAAAATGATGGTGCAGATGGTCAAAATATGTTATCAGATTGTACAGATTAACTTGGCAAGTTAAGGAACAATGGGAATTTTTCGCCCACCTCCGCGGGTTATTCCAATCAAACGGAGCCCCGGTTTTTGTGTGAGGTGGCCTTTAACCAGTAGAAGGCTATTCTTCAAACTTGTAACCCACTCCCCTCAGCGTGATGAGATGCTGCGGGTGCTGGGAGTCATTCTCGATTTTCTGCCTCAGCCAGCTTATATGAACATCAACGGTGCGAGTATCTCCAGCGTAATCATAGCCCCATACCCTATCCAGCAACTGTTCGCGCTTGAATACCTGGCCGCTGTTCTTTACCAGAAAAGCCAGCAGGTCGAATTCCTTGGGAGTGAGCTCGAGTGGTTTTCCTTTTAGGAGTACAGAATGGCGGGTCTCGTCCATCTCGATAGAATCGGCTTTGATTATAGTGACTCCATCCCGGGAGGCGCTGGATTCCTGGTTTAGCATCTGGCGGCGACGCAGCATGGCGCGTACTCGTGCCATCAGTTCTCGTATGCCGAACGGTTTAACCATGTAGTCATCAGCGCCCAGTTCCAGCCCTACTACGCGATCTACTTCTTCGCTTTTGGCAGTCAGCATGAGTATGGGTATGCTGCTTTCCTGGCGCAAAATACGGCAGACTTCTAGGCCGTCTAGCTTGGGCAGCATCAGGTCTAGAAGTATGATATCCGGTTTCTCGCTCCTGGCGACTTCCAGAGCCTTAGCTCCGTCAGCGGCGCTGAGCACTTTATAGCCTTCTTTGGAGAGATTGTACTTGATGACACCGGAGAGTGTCTGGTCGTCTTCCACCACTAGGACTTTGGCGGGTTTCGGGGATTCATCAGCCATCTAGTCTTACCTTCCGGGAACGCTAAAGACAATTATAGAAGGCATGCGACGGCATTTCAATATGTTTTGGTCAATAAAATAAACTAGACGGAGGATATCTCAGCTAGTTTGAGTCTTTTTCCAGTTTTCGGATTTTTGAACCATCTCAACGGCGTTTTTTACTGACGTTTCGCTGCGCGAAACCCCTCCCAGCATGGAAGCCAGTTCCTTGATACGATTATCCACCTCAAGGACGGCTAAATTGCTGGTGGTTCTCTCGCCTTCGTTCTCTTTGTTCACCGAGAAGTGTGCATCGGCAAACACCGCTATCTGCGGCAGGTGGGTGACGCAGATAATCTGGTGATGACGCGCCAGACTCCACAGCTTTTTGCCTATCACATCGCCGCTACGCCCGCCCACCCCGATATCAATTTCATCGAAGACCAGCACAGGCGTGTGGTCAGCCTCGGCCAGTACCATCTTGATAGCCAGAGTAAAACGTGAAACCTCACCGGTGGAGGCAATCGCGGCCAGAGGTTTGAGGGGTTCACCCGGATTGGTGGATACCATGAACTCCACCTCATCCGCGCCGTCCCTGGTGAATGCCACGCATCGTCCCTTGTCAAAAGGGATGCCGCCTTCGTCGTCCGCTTGCCGGATGGCGACCTCGAAGCGTACCTGGGACATGTTGAGTTCGCCCAGCTCTTCTTCGACGTCTTTCTCGAATTTGGCCGCTGCTTTCTTGCGGGCAAGGGAGAGGAGTACTGCCTGTCGGCCTAACTCCTCCTTAAGTCTGGTTATGTCATTCTCCAGTCGAGCCTCATCCTCTGTTGCAGATTCGAGGCGGGCTAGCTCCGAGTCAATGTTCTTCTGGTGTTCCAGCACCTGCGCCACACTCGTGCCGTATTTCTTTTTGATTGTGTGGATGAGTTCCAGCCGTCCCTCAATCTCTTCCAGTTCGCGCGGGTCATATTCCAGCCTCTCTTCGTAGGAACGGATATCGCGGGCGGTCTCTTCGATGCCGGCCAACGCGCTCTCAAGGGTATCCGCCTGTGTCTTTAGAGAGGGATCGAGCGCCACCAGGGATTGCATGGAGCGTATGGCCTCGTTGAGACGGGAGAGGGCTACCGGGCCCACGCCGTCGTCGCCGTTAAGCGCCTGGTAAGCCTCATAGGCCAGCGCCTTCAGTTTTTCGCAGGACGATATGACGCGGCGTTTCCGTTCCAGTTCATCTTCTTCGCCATCCTTTAGCTTCGCTCTGGTAATCTCGTCGTTCTGGTAGCGCAGTATCTCCTGGCGGTGGACGCGCTCGGCTACGGCCTGTTTCAACTTGGCCAACTCGTCTTTCAGTGCGTACAGCCGTGAGGCACTTTCCCCGAATTCTATTCTTTTATCCGTGCAGTGCGCGTAGGCGTCCAGATAGTCCAGGTGATGCTTTTTGTCGAATAGAGAAAGGTGCTCGCTCTGTCCGTGAATATCCACCAGCAGCCTGCCGATTTCGCGCAACAGGCCACGCGTGACGGCGCTGCCGTTGATGCGTATAACGCTGCGCCCCTGGCGGCGGAACTCGCAGCTCATCACCAGGTCGTCCTCTTCGACGGCTATGCCCTTTTCTTCCAGCAGTTCTCTCAGCCGGGGCCAGAGTGGGTTTTTAGCGATAAAAAATACAGCTTCGATACGCGAGCTGTCGGCGCCGTAGCGGATACTTTCTTCCTCCAAGCGCCCATCCAATAGCGCTTCAATGGCATCGATAACCAGCGACTTGCCGGCGCCCGTTTCACCGGTGATGACATTGAAACCGCCAGCCAGACACCAGGTGAGTTCATCGATGATGCCAAGGGACTTGACTTTGAGTTCGGCCAGCAAGCGTTTCTCCTTGAAAATGCTGCTATATTCTTAGCATAAAGGGACGCTATAAGTAAAATGCTGGACAATCCGTTGTTCCTTTTCTGAGCATTATTGAGTGTCCATGCTGGAGACCATGATGGATGGCCGAAGCATCTGGAGGGGAGGATCCCCTATGTTATCTCTCCTCTAGGGGAGAGATAACAGTAAGGTTTAGTGTTTGAGACTTTCATCATCTTTACTCTAATATAAGACGGGGACGGCAAATGCCGTCCCCGTCGTTGTTTCTCTAATCCGATTGCTAGATGGCGAACTTGCCATTGCGATACAAAAGCTGCCCGTCCACCCAGATCTCGCCGCCCTGCCGCAGGTCGCACACCATGTCCCAGTGAATGGCTGATTCATTCTTCGATCCAGTCTCGGGGTAACCAGCCCCCAGCGCCATATGGAAGCTGCCGCCGATTTTTTCATCGAAGAGAATTTCCTTGGTGAACTGCTGTATGCCCTCGTTAGTGCCGATGGCGAACTCTCCCAGGAACCGCGAACCCTCGTCGGTATCCAGCGTTTTCAGCAGGTAATCCTCGTTTTTCTCGGCCGTGGCTTTGACCACCTTGCCCTCTTTGAACCATAAACGGACGCCGGTGACCTCATGTCCGGCTTCTATAGCGGGATATGAAAAATAAACATGGCCGCTGGCGCTGTTTTCCACCGGTCCAGTAAAGACTTCCCCGTCGGGCACGTTTTTGTCTCCGGCGCAGCTAATGAATTTGCGCCCGGCGATGCTCAGATGTAAATCGGTTTCTTTGCCGATGACGTGCACCTTTTCCTTATCCTTGAGCCAGGCGACGATGCGCTCCTGCTCCGCCGACACCTTCTTCCAGTAGCCCACAGGGTCTTTCATATCCGGCATGCAGGCTTTATAGACGAAATCCTCGTAGTCGGATAGACTCATCTCTGCGTCCTGTGCCATGGCGGCGGTGGGATATGGGGCGATTACCCAGCGGAATTCCCCGGCGGCCGTGCGCCGCATCATCGTTTTCATCAGGTCGGTGCGGCTCTTGTCAAACCATACCATCTTCTCCGAGGGCACACGGCTGAGCGCCTTGCTATTCTCGCCGCCGAGCACGACGATGCGCACATCGTATTTTTCAGTAACCACGCGCTGCAGCTCGTGCACATATTCAATCTGCTCTTTCGAGCCGTAGCGATAGAGAAGCTCCTGGGTGTCCATCGAACGCGCTACTACTACAGGATGCCCGCCCGCCTGCAATACTTTGGCATAGATAGCGTTGATGAGGGGCGTGGTGACGTTCTCCCCCGTTATAGCCACTTTATCGCCCGGCCTAACCGCCACAGAGTAGCCCACCAGCAGGTCAGCCAGTTTTTCCAGCCTCAAATCCGCCATTTGATGCTATCCTCCATTCAATAAATGTCCAGCCTTAATATTAGCAACAAGCGGGTTACCTAACAATGCTCCCGTAGGACTATTGATAACCGTCCGATACTCTTGCGCAGATGCGTTCATCACAATTTCTTTTGGATTATGTTAATCTGGTTAGCGCACATCCTATTTGACCTGAACGGCTCAATACGACATTGATAAACTAAAGTCAGGTTTGACCATTTTGGACAAGTAAGCTACACTTTTATCAACTCGAAGATTACCCAGGAAACTCGGAGGTAAATGTGAAGTTACTGGTTATCGGTTGTGGACAGTGTGGCGGCAGAATCGCTGACGAATTCGCTCTCATGAACAAGAAAGCCCACGTGCAGGGCGGCTTTGATATCCTTACCAACGTACTGGCGGTTAACACCGATGTGGCTGACCTCAGCGGTCTGGCATACATTAAATCCGACTTCCAGCACCGCATCCTCATAGGCAACAAGAAGACCGGCGGTCACGGCGTCGGCAAGATGAACGACGTGGGCGCCGACATCGCCCGCTCCGATGGCGACAAGGTCATCGAAGCCATCCGCCTCTCGGCCCACCTGGCGGACACGGACGCCTTCCTTCTCATCGCCGGCGCTGCTGGCGGCACAGGTTCAGGCTCCATCTCTGTGCTCACCCATATGATCAAGGAGCGTTATCTGGATAAGCCGGTCTATAACATGGTCGTCCTGCCTTTTAGATATGAAGAAGCTACTGAAGAACGCTCCATTTATAATGTCGGCACATGTCTCAAGTCATCTTACCTCGCGGCGGACGCCATTTTCCTGGTGGACAATCAGCGTTATCTAAAGAAGAATGCCCCCATCCGCAACAACCTGGCCAAGATAAATCGCATGGTGGTCAAGCCATTCTACAACATCCTTTGCGCCGGCGAGGAAACCAACCCCAAGTTTATCGGCAGCAAAGTGCTAGACGCCGGAGACATAATCCAGACCCTTTCCGGCTGGACTGTCATCGGCTATGGCAAGGCAAAAACCCCCAGGTTCGAAGTCAACAAACTGGTGGACTTCCGCGAGAAAAGCTCCGAGACGCAGCACGGTGTTCAGGCCATGGATGAAGCGCTGGGCGACCTCTCGGTCAAGTGCAATCCTACCGAGGCCAAAAAAGCTCTCTACCTGTTGACCACCGCTCCCGGCCAGATGAATATGGACCTCATCAACGACCTATCATCTACGCTGAAAACGATGGCGACCGAGGCCATCATCCGCACCGGCGACTACCCGCACGGCCAGGGCACGGATATCGAAGTCACCGTCATCCTCTCCGAGCTGGTCAACTCGCGCAAGGTGATGGACTATTTCAGCCGCACCATCGAATACATCAACCACGCCAAGCGGCGCCAGAGCGGCGTGGAGTACGAGCAGATGGGACTCGGTGAGACGTTCAAAGACATCCCCAGTCTGCTATAAACCTGATTGCATCTATAAGCGAGAGGCTCGATATAAATAGCGAGCCTCTTTTTTATTCTAAGCGCGATATTTCTAGTCTTCCTCTATCACGTGGTCATCTTCGCCTTCCGCCTCGCCGGGCTGGCTGGTCTCCGCTTTGAGGTACATCCTCGACAGCGACTCCATGCGCTCCTGCATCTTCTTCGTGGCTATTTTGGCTATCTGCTTGTCGCTGACGGGTGGCTCTTCGATGGTCATAGTCTTCTCGAATTTCTGTGCCACAGCTTTTTCTTCTTCGGTAAGTTTTTTCGGAGGTTTCGCAGGAGGAGGGTCTTTGCCTCGGACAGCCGCTGCCAGTTGTTCGGCAGTCTGTTGAGTTACCTGTTTAGCCTTCACGTTCACTTCGCTCGTGTTGCTTAACATCTCCCCGAAAACGCGCACCCACAACTCACCGGCTTCCTGAGCGGCACGCTTGGCTGCCTCCGCAGCTTCTTGAGAAGCTCTTATCGCTTCATCTGCTGCCTGTCTCACAGTTTGCACCATGGCTTCGGCGCGGGCTACTGTTTCCTGAGAGGACTTTACGGTTTCTTCCGCCGCTTTTTGGGCTTCTCTGGCGATAGCCTCCGCCTTTTCTATTTTCTCCTGGGTCATCTTAGCCCAGTTGGCCAGGTTGTCACGGATGTTCTCGCTCGTTTTCTCTACGCGCGTCACCGCCTCCAGCGCCTGGTTAAGCGCCACGCTGGCAGTGTCTTTAGATTCCTGGCCGATTTTTTCCGCCTGTGCTGCCGTTTGTTCGGCCGCCCGCCTGGCTTCCTCTGTCCTGGCGACCGCAAGGTGCGATTCAGCAATAGCCTGAGCAACTGCCTGGTTCACTTCCTTAATGGCCGCATCTGCCGTTTCCTTGGCCGAGCGGCTGGCGTTCTGAGCCGCTTCTCTGGCGCTGCGCGCGGCTTCGCCTGTCGCCAGTTTGGAGGCTTTGGCTGCTTCTTCCGCCCTGGCGATAGCTCCCTGAGAAGCTCTTATGGCGTCTTCGGAAGATTCCCTGGCCCACTTGCCGGCTTCGTCAGCTCTCTCTATCGCCTGCTCAAAAGACCTGGCATACACTTTAGCCGCCTCTTCGGTAGCCTTGAAATGTTTCTCGGCCTGCCGGGCCAACTCTCTGGCTGTCCTGGTGGCAGCTTCTGTCACCTCTCTTGTCGAACGAGCGACTTCATCTACGCGCGCCGATGCTTCCTGGGAAGCTCTCAATGCTTCATCGGCCATCTGTCGCGCCGACTTGTCAGTACTCTCGGTTTTAGCTAACGCTTCCTTTGATAGACGCAGGGATTCATTCGATATGTCAAGAACTTCCAGACCTGTCTTTTCAGCCCGGCTGACCGATTCTTTGGAAACCTTGATAGCTTGCCTAACCTCTTCCCGCACTTCGGTAACGCCGGCTTCCAGTTGAGAGGTTTTGGCCTGAAAGTCGCGTGCCAGTTGCAGGGCGGCTTCTTCATTTTCTCTGGCGGATTTCTCAGCACGAAGCACTAACTCCGCGAAATTCTTCTGAGCGGCTTCCGCAGATTGGCGCGCCCTGACGGCGGCTTCTTCAGCCTTTTGCTTGGCCTGCTCAAAAGTTCTGGTATTTGCACTGGCGTCATTTTCGATGGCCTGAAGCGCTTTATCCGCGGCTCTGACGGCATCATCCGCCGATTTGGTGGCTGTCTCGGCCACCTTCTTGGCCAGTTTACCTATCTCCCTGGCCTTCTCCAACGCTTCACGGATAATACGTTCGCTTACTTCCATAGCGCCCTGCAACTGCAAATCTATATTGTTGGCTCTCGCCATGATATCCTTAAGAGTTTCATTCCCGCTTACCACCTTTTCCAGATCGCTGTCAGACATTAAATGCAACCTCCCATCAGGATTCTGAGGTCATTCTATAATAGGAACATGTATTTGGCAAACGCAATAGAGGCGCTCGATAGTGAAAAAACACGATGAGAATTTCAATCGATGGGGGAAATGACTATTGCTTGGCCGTGGAGACAGGCTGCTCCAGGAAGTATTTCCGCTTGAAGTACAACGCCACGTTGACCAAGATGATGAGCGACGGTACTTCGATGAGGGGCCCGATAACGGTGGCAAAGGCTTCACTGGAGTGCAGGCCAAAAATAGCGATGGCGACAGCGATGGCTAGTTCGAAGTCGTTAGATGCGGCGGTAAAGGATACGGCTGTAGTCTGCGGATAGGTGGTACCCATCCTGCGGGCGATGAAGAAGGTAACAAACCACATTAGACCAAAGTACAATGCGAGCGGCAGGGCGATACGCGCCACATCCAGCGGCAGCGCGATGATATTCTCGCCTTTCAGTGAGAACATGACGATGATAGTAAAGAGCAGCGCCGCCGGGGTGAGGTAGCAGATTTTGGGGACGAAGGATTTCTCAAACCATTCCCGGCCTCTGGCTTTAATCAAGCCGTAGCGGCTGATAACACCTGCAATCAGCGGTATACCCAGGAATATGAACACAACTCTGGCTGATTCGGCGATGGAGATGCTAACCGATATTTCGTCCGTCAGCCCCAGCCTGGGAAGAAGAAAAGCGATAAAAACGAAGATGTAAACAGCGTAGAAGAGCATCTGAAAAAGCGCGTTGAAGGCGACCATACCTACCGCCAGCTCCCGGTCGCCCTTGGCCAGGTCATTCCAGACGATGACCATAGCGATACAACGGGCGAGTCCCACCAGAATGAGGCCGACCATATATTCAGGCTTATCGCGCAAAAACAGAACGGCCAGGCCGAACATCACGAGTGGTCCGACTATCCAGTTCTGCACCAGCGAAAAGCCAAGCAGTTTCGGGTTCTTAAGCACCTTAGGCAGCTGGTCGTAGTTCACTCTGGTGAGCGGCGGGTACATCATCAGGATAAGGCCTATAGCTATAGGAATAGAGATGGCACCGACCTGGAGCGAGGTAATGGCATCGGTCACTCCCGGGGCAATCTGCCCCAGCAGGATGCCGAAACCCATGGCCATGAATATCCACAGCGTAAGGAAACGGTCCAGTACCGGCAACTTGGCGGCGACTGATTTCTCCTGGTTCAAGGTGGTGCACTCCTTTCTTGAACAAGTGTCATGTGTAACCAAAACTTGCCGTCTCTTGCAGTGATATTTTTGAATGTGACAACGCCCAATTTGCCCGCGCACGATAGCTAAGCTATCATTTTCCCCCTTGTCAATTCATTCAAGCAACGAGCTATTGACTTTTGAGTTATCGTGATGTAAACTGCCTAGAATTCTTAATGCGCATATAAGATTATACCACACGGTAGCAATAGCTTGCTACAACATATCAACCAAATGCCGTGATAGTCATCGCCGACACGCGGGAATGAAACTGAGATGATAAAGGAGATAGTAAAATAAATGTTAAAAGATTACGTTCTCCCGTCTAAAAAAGGCGTAACCAGGTTCCTCTTTTTCTCAGGCAAAGGCGGCGTTGGGAAAAGCACCATGAGCTGCGGCACAGCCGTCTGGCTGGCAGGCCAGGGGTATAAAACACTTCTGGTAACCACCGACCCCGCGCCCAACCTCAGCGACATCTTCGCGCAAAACATCGGCCACAAGGTCACTGCCATTGATAAAGTATCTAACCTCTGGGCTATCGAAATCAACCCCGATATCGCATCTGAGGAGCATCGCGAAAGGGCTATCGCTCCGGTGCGGGACATCCTTGACGATAAGCAACTTCATATCATTATGGAACAGATGAAAAGTCCCTGCGTCGAAGAGGTGGCGGCTTTCGACAAGTTCATAGAGTTCATGGACGACCCCCAGTATGACGTGGTTATATTCGACACGGCGCCCACCGGGCACACCATCCGCTTGCTGGAGCTCCCCAGCGGCTGGACTAAGGAAATCTCAAAAGGGGGTTCCACGTGCATCGGCCCCAGTTCTTCACTGCAGGGAGCCAAGCTAAAATACGGAAAGGCCATTGCCTATCTCCAGGATAGCGCACAAACCTCTTTTATTTTCGTTTTGAAGGCAGAAAATCTCTCTATACTTGTAACCAGGCGCAGCCAACAGGAACTGGGCGCTCTGGGAATCAAGATTAATCTCCTGATTGTTAACGGTCTTTACCCCGCGGAGGCCTGCACCGACGCTTTCTTTAAAAAGAAGCTGGCCGAACAGGAGCATCACATGGCGCTCATCGAAGAGGAATTCAAGAGTATCGAAAAGATGCGGTTCCCTCTGATGCCATCGGAACTTAACGGCTTCAAGTTGTTGGAAGCGATCGGGCGGTACCTTTACGAGGACACTGCCCAAGCCATTCAGTTTGAAGATTCTTCGCATCAGAAATCCGCCGGCGTGTCTTTGCGTTACGACCGCGAAAAGATATACTCTCTGCTGTCTCCAGCACCTGGCGAGAAGACCAGGTACGTTTTCATTACCGGCAAGGGCGGAGTGGGCAAGAGTACAGTCGCATGCATGACCGCGCTGCACATGGCGGAAAAGGGATTTAAAACATTCATCCTGACCACAGATCCGGCATCCCATCTCGAAGCCATTTTCGGGCAGAAAGTCGGGCATGAGCCCTCGGCCATCAGCGGCGAACCCAACCTGTATGCCGCTCGTATAGACCAAAGGAAAGCTCTGGAAGAATACCGCCAGCGTATCCTTGAAGCCGTGAAAGACCTGGGTGATGAAGTAAAAACCTCCGTGGAAGAGGACCTCAATTCTCCCTGCGCCGAGGAAATGGCGGCTTTCGAGCGTTTTATGGCCTACCTGGTGCCGGGCCCTTATCAGATAGTCATCTTCGATACCGCTCCCACCGGACATACTCTCAGGTTGCTGGAACTGCCTTCCGACTGGCACGGCTATATCGACCTCGGTTCCCTCACCAAGAAAACCTCGGATGGTACCATCCAGGAATACGACACCGTGATCGCCACCATGCGCGACCCGCGTAAAAGTACTTTCGCTTTCGTCATGTACCCCGAATTTACCCCCATTGTCGAGGCATGGAGAGCCTCGGAAGACCTGAAGGCGCAGGTCGGCATCCATACAAATCTGGCGGTCATAAACATGTTGATTCCCCGGGATTGCGGCAACAACGCCTTTTTCGACAGCCGCCGCAGACAGCAGGAGAAATATATGCCACTGCTTAAAGAGAAATTCCCTGTGCCGTTGCTGGGGATACCCCTTTTCGACCATGAACCTGAGGGTCTAAAGGATATTCGTGCTCTCGCCAGCGAGGTTTTTGATACGCGTGGTGGCGTTGACAAAACATGATATCGGATGTAGCATTAATTGAATTAAGCCGTAAATGCGCATATAACATTAGAAAGCGACATCAATAGGCGGCCCGATTCAGCAAGACCAAGTACAGTTTGAAACGGCAGATAGGAAATAACATGGAAAACCGCCAGCCTGGTTCCTGTCTCGTCTGCGAGCTTGGCCTTGTCACCTTTCCTGAGGCCATGGAATTCGAGCACAGGCTGATTAAGCTCAGGGCTAACGACACAATCGATGATGTCCTTCTAATTTTTGAGCATCCTCCGACGATAACGCTCGGTAAATTCGGCGACAGAGGTAATATTTTAGTACCCCCAGCAGAACTTGCACAAAGAGGTATCGAGTTCTACGACTCTGACCGCGGCGGGGACGCTACATTTAACTGCCCCGGCCAACTGGTCATTCATCCAATCATGAACCTGAGATATAGAGGAGCGCGCGCCTATGTTGCTGAACTTGAAGAAGTGGGATTGGGCGTCTTGCGTGATTATGGCATCGCCGCTGAAAGGTTGCCGCAACACCCCGGCGTCTGGGTAAACGGCAAGCAGATTGGAGCCGTCGGCTTGCATATCAGCCACGGGGTCAGCATGCATGGCTTATCTCTCAACGTGAACCCCGACCTCGACTCCTTTAAGACCATCAATCTATGCGGCATCGCCGGCAGGTCGGCTACTTCGATTGAAAACGAACTGGGGTATGAGGTTTCGATGTCGGAAGCAAAACAGCGAGTGATGAGCTGGTGCTCGAAGATATTCCACGTCGACCTTCTATCTATTTCAAAAGAGCAGCTTAGGAAATTATGTTTTTAACCGCAGCCTTCTCAAGCGAATTAATGGAGTAAATTTTGCACGGGTGAATTGAGAGGCATCAAAGGGTTATCGATGAATATGAGCATCCACAATTTGGAAGGGGAATACCTGTCATGCAAAGAATAGCCTTTGTCACAGGCGGCAACGGCGGTATCGGGACGGCCGTAGCCGAGCGGCTATTAAGTGAAAATTATCTTGTTTTATACACGTACAACAAGAATGACCCCGACCCCGTAGAAATATTGCGGAGGTATCCTTCCTCAAGAGCCTACCATTGTAACCTGCTGGACAGGGACGAAGTGGATAATTTAGCAAAAGATGTCCTGGAGCAATATTCCAAAGTAGACGTACTGGTTAACAATGCCGGCGTAATGCTGGACCAGATTTTCGTTAAAATGAACCGCGACCAATGGGATTACGTTATCGACGTAAACCTGAAGTCTATTTTCAGTTTTTCGCATGCATTCCTTCCAGCTATGATAAAACAGAACTACGGACGTATCATAAATATTTCTTCAATAACCGGCCTCAAGGGTTTTCACGGTAAAGCGAACTATTCGGCGTCCAAAGCCGGCATTATAGGCTTCACGCGCTCTCTGGCAGTGGAGGTAGCCTCCAAGGGTATCACGGTTAACGCAGTGACTCCGGGTATGATAGATACCAAAATGATTAAGCACATCCCTGGGAAATATATGGTCTCTATTTTAAATCAAATACCTTTACACCGCCTCGGTAGACCAGAGGAAGTCGCGTCATTGGTGGCATTCTTAGCGGGAGAAGATAGCTCATATATTACCGGTGAGGCTATTTCCGTAAGCGGAGGATACTAGATCTTTAGCTATAATCCAATGGACACTATCATTGCCCGAATATATACTTATAAATGACATTCTCCCCGACGCAAGCGTCGGGGTATCACAATAATCTTAGTTGATCTTTGTGAATCTGGATATATTTACCGGATTCGCCGCAAGCGGCGG
>QZJY01000053.1 GCA_003597995.1 Dehalococcoidia bacterium | reverse complement strand
CGGTTGGTGTAGACGAGGGTGTTATCCAAGCATACATTGAAAATCAGCGTAAAAAAGATGCAGGGCAAACGAAGTTTGAGATAGGTTAATACCCCGACCTTACGGTCGGGGAAGTTTATTCGTGTCCTTTGCTTTCGTATCGCGTAAGGAAATAGACTTTCAAACCTATAATTTCCCGCTCCACCACAGCCAGACCACTGCGATGCCGATGCCCAGTATAGCCCCGCTGAACACCTGAAAAGGTGTATGTCCGATAAGTTCGCGCACGTCATGCTCCATATCCTTGGGACGGCGCTCGCGCAGTTCGCGTAGTATCCTGTTCAGGATAATCGACTGCTGGCCGACGGAGCGCCTGACGCCCGCGGCGTCGTACATCACGATGGATGCGAACACCGTCGAAATAGCAAACTCAACCGAATTGAAACCAAGCAGAATACCCACTGACGTAGCCAGCGATGTCACCAGCGCTGTGTGGGAGCTAGGCATGCCGCCGCTACGGATAAAAAAGCTCATATCGAGGCGTTTTTCTCGGATGAGTCCGCCGACCACCTTGAGCAACTGGGCCACGAGCCAGGAGGTGGTGGCGATAAGCAGCGTTTCGTTAACCACCGTGTTCAAAATGTGCCTCTTTTGTACTTTGCAGATGGCGTAGGTGGGGGCGGCGGCGGTTTGGTCCCGTTCTGGTTACGTCTGGCCTGCCAGTCTCTGAAGCAGCGCACACCTTCTTCATCGCTAAGCGAATTCCAGTAGCGGTAGTAATCCGCGATATAAAATTTCTGCGCATGCGACGTTTCCACGGTGAACACCCTGTTGGCCGCCTTTGCCACCTGCGCTACAGCGGCCTCCGATGCCGCCGGGACGGCGATGATGATGCGCGCCGGCTGGCGCCTCTTGACCGATTCTACCGCGGCCAGCATAGTGTAGCCCGAGGCCAGCCCGTCATCAACAATGATGGCCGTTTTGCCTTTAACGACGGAAAGTGTACGGTTGTTGCGGTAGATTAAACTGCGCTGGCGTATGTCGCTACGCACCTTGTTCACCTGGTAATTTATCTGGTGCTCGTCAAGATTGATGGCCTTCAGCACATCCTGGTTAAAGATGGTGGTGCCGTCATCAGCTACGGCCCCGAAACCGCCCTCGGGCAGTAGCGGTATGGGCAGCTTGCGCGCCACGACGATGTCGAGGTCGGCATTCAGCGCTAAAGCCACGGGGATAGCGACAGGCACGCCGCCATTGGGAATGGCCAGCACGATTACCTGCTGGGTTTTATACTCGGCCAGTTTGGCTGCCAGTTTTACTCCGGCGTCATAGCGGTTCTCAAATAGCGGGGAACGATTGGGCGTGTGCAAAACAGACTCCTGTTATAGCGTTTATCTATTATAGACCGAACTGTTTCAACTGTCTCTGTTTGTTTTGATAATCTCAGCGCCGAATTCTGCGAGTTTCTTGATTGTTTCCCCGGGATATTCATCGCGCTTGAGGTCGATGAAGGTTCGAAGAGCCTCGACCGGTGATATTGTTTCGACCGCTGTATCCCCCAATCGGGGACGGGTCTGCCGCCTGACGTTTTTCAATATCGAAAAATAGTAGCCTTCAGCGGCAGCATGGCGTATTCTGTTTTCGTCGAGCCTTCCCTCGAATTCCTGCGGCAGTGTTATTTCAAGTCTCACGATATTGCCGCAAATTTCGTCACGCGAAGATTCGATTATCTTGAGAACCGTTTCGGTCGGGTCTTTGTCTTCCGATGTCAAATTGACTTTGACTGTCAAAAAACGCCGTCCGGCGACACCCCTGAATTCGAAACTCGCCCACCTCTGCTGCGGGGTTTGCTCGATATCTACAATATAAAACCCTTTTTCGTCGTCCTCGTCTCCGAAATCGAGACGTTCCAGGCTGCCGGAATAAACAACAGGCGGGTTTTCGGCGAGCACCTGGTGGCGGTGAATGTGCCCCAGCGCCACGTAATCAAAACAAGGCTTGGCCACAGAGCTAGTGAGCAGCATGTGCTCCTGGCCGATGCTCATGGTGTCTTCGGAACCTACCCTGGCGCCCTGCACCCATACGTGGGCCGCCAGCACCGCGGGAAGCGTCGGGTCCAGCTCAAGCGACAGCTTGTCGATGACGCCCGCCAGTATCTCCTGCATCTTCTGGTTGAGCTGCGCGAAGTCCAGGTTCTTGGCGTCATCTTTGCCCAACACGCTGGAGCGCTTGAGCCAGGGGAGCGCCACAATCTGAATGTCTCCGGACGGAGTGGTGATGCGGTGGATGCCGGGCTTGCCGGCAACATAAACGTTTTCTATGGCGAGGGTATCGAATATCTCGGTGGTGGTGGCGCGCCCTGAAGCGTTGGGCAGGTCGTGGTTGCCCACCAGCAAGAATACGGGAATGCCGCACTCCGCCAGCCTCTTAACCCGTCTGGCGAATTCGCGCTGCTGCGTCTGGCTGGGGTCGCGGCTTTTGTACGCATCGCCGCAGAAAAGCACCAGGTCAGCCTTCTTCTCGACGGCATAGTCCACCAACCGATCGAAGGATTCCAGAAAATCGAGGAATCGCGATGCGAGGCCGCTTTCCGCATCGACATGCCCGTAGTTTTCCACCCCAAGGTGGAGGTCGGCAAAGTGGATGATTTTCATTTTCCTGCCTGAGCGAGCCAGTCTAGATGCTTAGCTTTAAGGCCAGCACATCCTTAAGCTCTGTTATGGGAACGCGTATCTGCTGCATGCTGTCGCGCTCGCGGATGGTAACCTGCTTGTCTTCCAGCGACTGGAAATCGATGGTCACGCAGTACGGCGTGCCAATTTCATCCTGTCTGCGGTAGCGCCTGCCGATGCTCTGGGCATCGTCGTAGGCCGCGGCCCACGTCTGGCGGAGCTCCGAGTATATCTGCTGTGCTAGCGGAGTTAAGGTCTCTTTCTTGGAGAGTGGCAGCACGGCCACCTTGATGGGAGCGATAGCGGGGTGCAAGTGCAGCACGATGCGTATCTCGTCCTTGTCCGGTTCCTCGGCATAGGCATCGCACAGGAAGGCCAGCATGGAGCGATCCACACCGGCGGACGGCTCGATAACATACGGCACGATGGTCTCCTTGCTCTCTTCGTCGAAGTAGGATAAGCCCTTACTGCTGAATTTGGCGTGCTGCTTGAGGTCGAAGTCGCCCCGGTTGGCGATGCCCTCCAGCTCGCCCCAGGCCCAGGGGAACTGATACTCCACATCGGTGCAGCAGCGCGCATAGTGTGCCAAGTCTTCTTTGGGATGGGGAGCTAGCCTTAAATTCTCAGGCCGGATGCCCAGTTTCTTGTACCATTCCAGACGTGTGTTCACCCAGTAATCGAACCACTCCATGTCCGTGCCGGGCTTGACGAAGAATTCCAGTTCCATCTGTTCGAACTCGCGGCTGCGGAAAATGAAGTTACCGGTGGTTATTTCGTTGCGGAAACTCTTGCCCTGCTGCGCGATGCCCAGCGGCAGTTTTTTACGCGTACTGGCTAAAACGTTCTCGAAATTGACGAAGATACCCTGGGCCGTTTCGGGCCGCAGGTAGACTATTGCCGCCTGGTCTTCGATGGGACCCATGAAGGTCTTGAACATAAGATTAAACTGGCGCGGTTCGGAGAGTTCGCTGCCGCAGGTGGAACAGGTTTTACTGTTTATCTCGTCCGCGCGGAAGCGCAAGTTGCACTTCTTACACTCCACGAGCGGGTCGGAAAAGCCGGTGATATGGCCGCTGGCCTCCCACACACGCGGGTGCATCAGTATGCTGGTATCCAGCCCCACCACATCGTCGCGGCTCTGCACGATGGTCTGCCACCAGGCGTACTTGATATTGCGTTTCATCTCGACGCCCAGCGGCCCATAGTCCCAGCAGCTGGAAAGCCCGCCGTAAATCTCGCTCGATGGGAAAATAAATCCACGTCTCTTACACAGCGAGACCAGTTTTTCCATCTTATCTTTAACCTGTTCAGCCAAAATGGTTGCTCCTTTATTTTTTGTTAACGCCAGCGCGTAACTGCGCGAACAGCCTCCCGAACATAGTAAATATGATTATCGTGCCTATACCGACTGCCCATAAAGCAAAAGTAGTAAACGATATCCAGTGCGTACCGTTTAGAGCGTAAATAAACGAATCCAGCATGAGGTATCCCAGTATTAACTGCGGCAGCAACAACATATTGCTCATCAAAAATATGAATCCCGGCAGATTGACAGGCAACACGCTGTTACGCGCCATAATACCCGCCAGTTTCAAAAAGATGAGTGCGATAAAGAAAGCGGTGGCTGCGACACCCACCTGGAGCCCCAGCATCAACGCTACGAACGTGCCTTTATTCAACAGGCTGAGCGGCGTGCCGTCAGATTTGAAGCGCAGGCCAAGCTCTGCGGGAAGGCGGCTATAAAGGACGGTTGCCAGGACAATGCAGACGCAAGCCAGCAGACACGGCAGCAGGATATAGCTAAAGCGGAAAGCGAGGGGCGATTTTTCTTTTACAACTGTGTCCGTGGTTTTATTTTGAGGCATTATTTTATACTGCCATCGTATCTCTTTAAATTCGCTGACCGATAGGCCGACCGGTCAGATACTAAAAGTTACCAGCTTTGGTCTGCTATGTCAAAAGGGGAAAGGTATCATCCGGGCGAAACTCCCCCATCCCCTTTATTCCCTTCCCGATGGGGATAGAGGAGTTACTTATGAGAGTGCCCGCCTATGGAGAGATCTTTTGCAGGATATTCCCCTTTTTACACTCTCATCCTAAGGAAAAACCGACCGACATTGATGGTGTAAAGCCATTGACACAGAAGAAAATACAATATCTCTGTCCAGCCTCCCCCCAGATTCTTCGTCACTCGGCTACGCCTCGCTCCTCCAGAATGACAAATGAGTTTGTCGCAGTATACTTTGTAATGCTAGAATTGCCGTTATGATACTGGAAACGCTGGCGCTGGGGGAATACCAGGCCAACTGCTATATTTATGCCTCGGAAACGAGTAAGAAAGGCTTCATCATCGACCCCGGCGACGAAGCCGATGCAATATTAAAGCGGGTCAAAGAGTTTGGTTTGAATATCCCGTACATCATCCTGACACATGGGCACCCCGACCACACCGGCGCTCTCAAACAGGTGCGCGAAGCAACCGGGGCTCCTATCGCCATACACTCCGCCGATGCCGCCATGCTCAAGGATAAATGGCTGCATTCCCTGCTGGGTTTCCGCCATTTGGACATTACGCCGGACCGCCTTTTGGCAGACGGAGAGATGATTTCGACAGAAGAGCTCGGGCTTAAAGTAATTCACACGCCGGGCCACACGCCGGGATGCATCTGCCTGCTGGGGGATGGACTCGTATTCACCGGAGACACACTTTTCAGTATGGGCATCGGCCGCACAGACCTGCTCGGCGGAGACACTCGCCTGATAATGGCGAGCATACACGACAGGCTGCTGACTCTGCCCGATGAGACTATCGTCTATCCCGGCCACGGGCCGTCCAGCACCATTGGCGAGGAGCGACGGGAGAACCTGTTCCTGGGGCGGGGATAAAATAAGTTCAAGGGCGCTGGATACCATTCTAATGTACCCCCTCACTGTTATCTCGCCCCCTCGGGGGGCGAGATAATTTTCATAAATTGCCTCCCCTGCCAGGGGAGGCAATTTATTCTTATTTCCCTCTCCCTATTTGGAGGGAGAGGTGTAGGTGAGGGTTACAATTCCTACGAGTTGAGCTTATCCAGCCTGTCTTCCAGTCTTTTTTGCTGCGCCGAAAGCGTGAGGTCGCTGCGCGTTTTTTCGAGAACGCCGCGCAGAGCATCCGTTGTGCGCCTCAATCCCCCGGTGATGCTGTCGGGGAAGTCCATGGTCACCAGCACATTATAGATGTCGTCCATGTCGCCCAGTAACTCCTCGCCGCGCGAGTAATCACCTTTTCTAAGACTGTCCAGCAGGTAACGCCTGAGTTCGCTGGCTCCCTCAGCCATGCCGTTGAGATAAGCGGCATTGTCCACTTTAAGCTCGCCCGGCGCGGGTATCTTTTCCCCAAGGACCAGACTGAGCGTGATGCTGGCCTCGGCAAACTCTTTTTCGGCATCCCACACGAAGTGCGTGTTGGGCAACTCGATGCAGCTTTTCAACAGCTTATTAGCTTCCGTAAGCATTTTACGCGCTTCCGCCAGCGAGTTGCGCGCCGTTTCGTATTCGTGGCGGTGTACGGCGCGTATGGTATGGCTGGCAAGGCGTATCACCTCGCGGCTGAGCGGCATGGCCTTTTCCCGCGCAGCATCCTGCGCCGCCAGGTCGAGCCTGATACGCTCGGAGATAACCTCAAGGTTTTCAGTCAGTCTGCTCATGGCACGCTTCAATCCTTTCCAGCATTTCTCTGGCGGCGCGTTCCGGCGACCTCGCCAGCACCACGGCGCTGATTACCGCGGCGGCATCTGCTCCGGCAGCGAACACCTTGGGGAGATTATCTATATTGATACCCCCTATGGCTACCAGCGGCAAGCCTACAGCTTTTTTAATCTCCCCCAAGGCCTCCAGCCCTACCACCGGACAATCGGGCTTGGTGGGCGTGGCATAGACCGCCCCGCAGGCCAGATAATCCGCCCCATCTTCCTTTGCTTTTTGCGCCTCTCTTACGGTAGTAACCGAACAACCGATGAGTTTGTCTATCGGTAGCAGGGCGCGGGCTGAGCTGACCGGCAGGTCTTCCTGCCCGACATGCAGGCCATCGGCGTCCGAGGCCAAAGTTATATCGAGGTGGTCGTTGATGATGAGCAAGGCGTCGTTCTCGGCGCACAGCTTTTTTAGCGCCAGCGCGAGGTCGAGGAGCGCCATTTTACCGGAAATTTTATCTCTCAGTTGGATGAGTTTCACGCCGCCCGCCAGCACCTGAGAGGCAACCTCGATGATATTCCGTCCCTTGAGGCAATCCGAATCAACCACAGCGTAAAGGCCGTAAACTCTGGCGGATAAGTCCCGGCGCATAAGACGTCCCACCAGCTCTTTTTCTATGGTATAGAGCTTGAAACGGGCATCCTGAAAAGTTTGAGAATCCAGCGCCACGCTTTTGACTTTTGAAATCTCTTCCATGACGCGCAGGGCCTCTTCCACGCGGCGGGCGTTGGCTATAACAGTTTCCGCCAAATCACGCTTTTTGTCCTGTAAGCTCACTTTGATCTCTACGCCAACGTCGTTCTGCGAATCGCGGGAGTCGAGATAGCGAAGACTGGTCCTTATATCTCGCACGGATAGCTGATGGCGCAGGGTTTTCAGGCTTTCAGAAAGCGGCGCATCGTTTAATATAAAACGGGCGGCCTCTTCCAGAACGCGCAAGCCCTCGCTGACGCGGTTGAGGTTGGCATCAACGATGCGTAAAACTTGTCTGGGAATCTTCTTGTCTGTCATTGTCTTATTATCGTTTAGCAGAACTATCCTCTTCTCCGAGGGAATAGGATTAAGGTGAGGTTGAGACCTTGGGCAATAACCTTACCCCTCACTCTTATCTCTCCCGCAAGGGGAGAGAAGACACGTAGTAATTCTATCACAAACATAGAGGCTGGCGGCCTTATTCTTCACCAACAGCATCCTCAAACTGCTCGATACGAACTGCTTTCCCGGTGTTATCCAGCTCTACCGCCACAAAGTCTATGCGCCAGGGCGATTCTTGCATACCATGAGTTTGCACATAATCCTGAGCGACCAAAATCAGTTTTTGCTTTTTCCGCCTGGTGATCGATTCTTCGGGAGTGCCGAAGGTGCGGCTGCTTTTAGCCCTGACCTCAACAAAAACCAGAATACCGTCTTTGGAAACGATAATATCGACTTCGCCATCACGCGAACGGTAATTGGTCTCTACAATCCGATATCCGCGCTTTTTTAGAAAGTTCTGCGCCAGTTTTTCACCCAGCTGGCCGGTGGCTCTAGTCTTCATCTTCCGATGTAAAGCGCTCTTTCAGGTGGCAGAAGCTCAGGCGGTGGATGGGCAACAATCCCTTTTCTTCGATGCAGCGCCAGTGCTCTTTTGTACCGTAGCCTTTGTGACGGCACAACCCATAACCCGGATATTTGCCGTCAAGTTCTATCATAAGCAGGTCACGAGTGACTTTGGCAATGATGGAAGCGCAGGCTATGGAATAACATAGGGCGTCACCACCTACAATGCCTTTTTGCGGAAGTTTAACCTCGGGCAGTTTGAAGAAGTCTATTATGAGGCTGTCGGCTGGCGGTGACAATTCTTCGATCGCCTGTTTCATGGCCAGCTTGGCGGCATTGCCGATGCCTATGGTATCTATGACGGTATGCTCTACAACACCCGTGCCCACTGCGATAGCCGTCTCCTCTATATGGCTGAAAAGGTACTCGCGCTTGTAGTGCGTGAGCTGCTTGCTGTCGCGCACTTCTTTCAGCCACGGCCTGCGGATATTGCACGGCATTATCACAGCGCATGCCACCACCGGCCCGGCCAGACAGCCGCGTCCCACCTCATCCACACCGGCGGTCAGATGATAGCCTTCGGCTAAAAATCTGAGTTCTTCAGAAAAGGTCGGTTTGAGTTTTAATCGCTTCGGATTCATGGTCGTTCAGCAGTCTAGTATAAGACTTTTAGCTTGTGCTGGCGAATCAAAGGCACTACTCTCATTCTGAGGAGTCCGCCTTAGGCGGACGACGAAGAATCTGGCAGGAATTACCACTCACTTACATCTCTCCCACAAGGGGAGAGAAAACACAATTCCTCTCCCTAGTCACGAGGGAGAGGGTTAGGGTGAGGGTAATCCTATGCTTCTCAAAAAGGAGCGAGACGCTCTTGTATTACCTATTTTTTAGTCAGCCGCTTAACTTTATCCCAGATGATACCTGCTACTTTGCTCTTAGGCAAAAGCGCGTCTATTATCAAGAAGCGTTTGGGCTCGCCACGCGCCAGTTGCAAGTAGCCCTGGCGCACCTGTTCGTGAAAAGCCAGCTCTTCTTTTTCAAAGCGGTCCTGCCGACCGGCTTTTTTACGCGCCAGCCCCTCTGCCGCCGGTATGTCCAGCAATATGGTCAGGGAGGGTTTTAACCCGTCAGTCGAAATCTCATTGAGCTGTTTTATCATGTCGAGGTCGAGGCCGCGCCCGTATCCCTGGTAGGCCATTGTGGAATCATAGAAGCGGTCGCATACCACGATTTCACCCTTTGCCAGGGCCGGGTTGATAACCTCATTCACGAGCTGGTTACGCGATGCGCTGAAAAGTAAAAGTTCTCCTACAGAGGAAAGCCTGACTTCACTGCGCCACTTGAGCCAGCGGCTGATGTTCTCGCCCAGTGCCGTGCCGCCTGGTTCGTGCGTGAGGAGGGCAAGTATGCCTTCCTTAAGCAGTTGGCGGTAGAGAGCTTTCGATTGAAAGCTTTTGCCGCAGCCTTCGCCGCCCTCGAAGGTGATAAATAAAGACATTAGCGCCCTTCTCTGTATATCATGACATGGCGGTTGGGCTCGCGTCCCACGCTCTTGGAAGACAGCTTGTTTCTTTCGGCAATAAGGTGCTGCAGCCGTCTGATATAAGCACCTTGAGGATTAAGGTCCACCGAATCGTCACTGTTCTGTTTAACCTCTGCTGCCGCTTTTTCAGCCTCACGCAGAGCAGTCGCCAAGGCCTCCTGCCTGTCCTGAGAGGGGTTTTTCTCCTGCACGGTTGAAGCCTGAGGATGCATGGTCGCCAGCATGTGCCTCAGCTGCATGGGCGTATGCGTTCTCAGCACGTAAATGGGCACGCCGTGAGCTTCGGCGTCGCGTATCTTCTGCGGCTTCCTGCGGAAGTAGCTCTTGGAGGTAACCATGAGCCCGGCGGTGCGCAGGTCGTCGGTAATACTGAGCGACAATCCCATCTCTTTTGCTTCTTCCTCCAGGCGCTGGCGGTTGATGCCGAAGAGGTACATACGAGGGGCTTCCTTGCGTTTTTCTGCGGAGCGTTCTGTGGTCGCATCCTTGCCGTGCCTGAGCGGCTCCTGTTTCTCTATGCGTACCTCTCCGTTTTCCAGCCAGCGTATCTCGGTGGATACCAGCTGGCCGCGCAGGCTGGAGTCCACCGCTTCGGCGGTGTCAGGATGCACGGCAACTTTGTATCTGTCCTGTATCTCCACCACTACGCTGAAAGTGGGCGGAGATTTGCGTTCCAGGATGGTCTTTTGCGTGCCGCGGCGCTTGGCTTCTTCGTCTCCCAGCGTGACCGCCTGTATGCCTCCGATGAGATCCGAAAGCGTCGGATTTATCATCAGATTTTCCAGCGTGTTGCCGTGCGCCGTGCCGATGAGCTGCACGCCGCGTTCGGCGATGGTACGTGCCGCCATGGCCTCGAGCTCGGTGCCTATCTCGTCGATGATGATCACCTCGGGCATGTGGTTTTCCACGGCCTCTATCATGACGGCATGTTGCTTGTTGGTAGCAGCTACCTGCATGCGCCGTGAGTGGCCGATTGAATGATGCGGAATATCGCCGTCCCCGGCGATTTCGTTGGAGGTATCCACGATAACCACGCGTTTTTTCATGTCGTCGGCCAGCACGCGGGCGGCTTCCCTGAGCATGGTGGTCTTGCCTATACCAGGGCGTCCCAGTAGCAGGACGCTTTTACCAGATTGGATGAGGTCCTCGATAATCTTGACCGTACCTTGCACAGCGCGCCCCACGCGGCAGGTCAGGCCAACGATGCGCCCTTCGCGGTTGCGGATGGCGGAGATACGATGCAGCGTGCGGGCTATGCCGGCGCGGTTATCGTCCCCGAAACCGGATATGCGCGAGGTGACATAATCAATATCTTCCTGATTGACTTCACGGCTGTCGAGGACAACATCCCGTTCAGGGAAACGCGCTTCGGGAGGGCGACCTAAATCGATGATGATTTCAAGCAGGCTGTCCAGGTCTTCCTGTTGCGATAGAGGGACTCGGATTTGAGGCGGAAGCTTGTCCAGTAAAGCCTGAAGCTCGGAGTTTATCCGGCTCTCTTCAGGTTCGGTTGTCTTGGTCGTTGTTGCTCTGGGCATGTTTAAAATGTTCCTCTTCGTATTTTATATCGCATCTGTAGCTTTAGCAAATGTTAATAAATAAATCGAGAATCACAGCGGCCGTTTGGCCGGAATGCCGGGACGGCGCGGATACTGCGGCGGGGTTTCCTCAACCTTTTCGACGATTACCAGACAACGGCTGTCCGTAAACTCGGGTATCTCGATGGATTTAGCCTCGATAGTTCCCCCTCCCAAAATTTTGACGGCTTTGACTGCTACGCTCAACTCCGCAGCGATGTCGCCCTTCTTTTGAGCGATAAGACGCCCGCCGACCCGGCAAAAAGGCAGTGTCAACTCGGCCAGGGCCGCCATCTCAGCCAGCCCTCGCGCCACCGCCATATAAAATTGTTCGCGATAATCAGGCAGATGCGCCGTTTCTTCGGCGCGTCCCGTGACGACCTTAACGCGTTCAAGCCCCAGCCTCTGAACCATATGTCTTAGAAAATCCGCCTTCTTGTTGGTGGATTCCAACAGCACCAGTTCAATCTGTGAGAACATGATTTTTATGGGAAGGCCTGGAAAGCCGCCACCGCTTCCCACGTCGATAAGTTTAAAATCAGCAGGGAGGGGTTTGGGTAACGCCAGGACGACGGTTAGAGAGTCGAGGAAATGCTTCACCTGGACGTCATGGTAATCGGTGATAGCCGTCAAGTTTATGCGGCTGTTCCAGTCGGCAAGTTCTTCGTAATAAGCCTGAAAACAGCTTATCTGTCCGGGGTTCAATTCCAGATCTAAACGGGAGGCGCCCGCGATCAATAATTCCATGTCGGTATTCAATCGTATTATTATACATCTTTGCAATCCTTTTATGCCTGTGTTATATTGGAGGCAATTTAATCCCGCTGGGGGTGCACAAGCTGAGAGTCCCGATTATATCGGGGCAACCCCTGGGACCTGATCTCGATAATACGAGCGGAGGCAAGCGGAAAGTGCGAAAGACCAAGGCCAGCGCCGTTCCCGCCAGCCTTGGTCTCAGTGTTTCTAAGAGGTAAAGAGTATGACGCAGCTTGAAATGGCAAAAGAGGGCATAATTTCAGAGCGTATGGAAGAAGTGGCCCGACTCGAGGGTCTGAATGCCGATACCATACGCTGTGGCGTAGCTTCAGGCATCATTGTCATCCCTGCCAATATCAACCACGGCAGGGCGGAGGCGCGGGGCATCGGCAAGGGACTCAGCACCAAGGTCAACGCCAACATCGGGACATCCTCTGATTTTATTGACCTCGCTGTTGAACTCGATAAACTCGATATCGCCATCGAAGCCGGAGCTGATGCGGTGATGGACCTGAGCACAGGAGGCAACCTTGCGGCTATACGTAAGTCCATTCTTGCCAGAAGCAGCGTGCCCATCGGCAGCGTGCCTATCTATCAGGCGGGGGTCGAGGCTGTAACAAAGCACGACGCCATCGTCAAAATGACGGCTGATGAGCTTTTCGATGCGATAGCGGACCACTGCCGCGACGGCGTCGATTTTATTACGGTGCACTGCGGCGTCACGCAGCGCGTCATCTCCCTTTTAAAGCAGCAGGGACGCGTCGCCGACGTTGTCTCCCGCGGCGGAGCTTTTCTCATGGGCTGGATGCTCTACAACCAGCGCGAAAACCCCCTCTACGAGCAGTTCGACCGCTTACTGGATATTGCCCGGGAGTATGACGTCACCCTCAGTCTGGGCGACGGCTTGCGCCCTGGTTCGCTGGCAGATGCTACCGACCGCGCACAAATCGAAGAACTGGTCACACTGGGCGAGCTGGTGCAGCGTTCGCGCCAGGCAGGCGTACAGGTGATGGTGGAAGGTCCGGGCCACGTGCCGCTGGGCCAGATAGAAGCCAACGTGCTCATGCAAAAACGGCTGTGCCAGGATGCTCCGTTTTACGTGCTCGGCCCGCTGGTGACGGATATCGCCGCCGGATACGACCACATTACCGGCGCGATTGGCGGAGCTATTGCCGCAGCCGCCGGGGCTGATTTCCTGTGTTACGTTACGCCCGCCGAACACCTTTCGCTGCCGGACCCTGAAGACGTACGTCAGGGCGTTATGGCTTCGCGCATAGCCGCCCACGCTGCAGACATCGCCAAAGGCGTCAAAGGCGCCGCCGAGCGCGACCGGCAGATGTCACAGGCCAGAAAACGTCTCGACTGGTCAGAACAAGCCCGTTTGGCGCTTGACCCCGCAAGAGTCCAGAAAGGCCATGCCCAGCATTCGACCTCAGGCAAGGCGTGCAGCATGTGCGGGCAATTTTGCGCCATGCAGCTCGTGTCGGAACAGCTCGGCGTTTCAGCTCCCAACTGCTAGCGCGTGGACGAATAATAGATGACACGAGCCATAATCTACCTGGTCGGAATCATAATAGCCGAGATTACGACCGTCGTACTGCATAATATAAACCCTTATTTCGTTACACTTGGCACGATATTTTACGCTGTATTGCTCGTCGTGATGATTATCGACGCAGCGCGTTTGAACCGTTACTACCAGGTCAATCTGGTCATATCGCTGGCACTCGTCCCACTCATACGCATATTCAGCCTTGTGCTTCCGCATATTAATCTGTCAACATTTTAACGCTAAGAAGATACTAAAGTTTGATTTTACGCTCCTTTTGTCTCAACGGAATAAACCTGCTAGACTAATAACCTGTTTTATCCATCGAATAAGACTATGAATCTCATTGAGATGATTGAAGAAGCCAGCCGGCTTTACGGCAAAAAAAGCGCCGTCAAACACGGCGACAGGCATCTATCGTACGCCGAACTGAATGAAGCTTCCACTCGCTTCGCTTCGGCCCTGCACTCTTTTGGCCTGCGCAAGGGCGACCGCGTGGCCATGTTACTGGGGAATTCTATCGAATTTGTGACGGCCTATTTCGGTATCGTAAGGATGGGTGCCGTGGCCGTGCTGCTGGACCCTAAATACAAACTGTCCGAACTATCCTCTCTTTTAAATGATTGCCGCCCCCGGGCGCTGGTGAGCGAAACTGCCTGTTTAGATTCTTTATCTCCTCATCTGGAAGAATTCGAGACTATCAAGCTCGTTTTGAATGTCAGCCACGAAGTTCACAGCCGTGCGGTTAGCCTGGCAGATTTCCTGGCGCGCACTACGGCTACGGTTGAGCCTGTCCGCATAAGCGATAACGACCTGGCGCATATCGCTTACACCTCCGGCCCCAGTTTCAAACCCAGGGGCATCATGGTTTCCCATGGAAACCTTGTCGAGGAAATCCGAATTTCGGCCAGGAGTTTTGAACAGAGTGAAAACGATGTGGTGATGCAATTCGCTCTCCCCCTGCATCACGTCATCGGTCTGGCGGTTGTCATGCTCACTTCCCTTTACTGCGGCAGCACTATTATCATTTTGAATGGCGTGTCCATCGATAGTCTCACCTCTGCCATTGAGCGCCACAGGGTTACCATGTTCCTGGGCGTGCCGTTCATACACGCCATGCTGTTGCGCAAAATTGAAGAGGAGGGTATCAAGCACGACCTGAGATCTCTGCGTGTTTGCGGCAGCGCCGGCGACGTCCTGCCTTGGCATATTGTGGAGAAATATCGAAGTCTTCTTAATCTGAAACTCATCAACTTTTACGGCCTGACGGAAACGATGGGACACGTAACCTGCGAACCTCTACATGCGCCATCCAGACCAGGCAGCGTCGGCCCCGCGCTTCCCGGTTGGAATATCAAGATTGCGGATGCCGGAGGCATCGAGCTCCCGGCACAACAACCAGGAGAAGTCATCATCTCCGGCCCCATGATGACGGGCTACTACCACAAGGCGCAGGCTACGGCCGAAGCGATAAATAACGGCTGGCTTCACACCGGCGACAGAGGCGTGCTGGACGAAGACGGCTTTCTATATATCCTGGGATTGCAAAAGGATATGCTCATCTGCAAAGGCCAGAACATCTTCCCCTCGGATATCGAGCATGTCCTCACCCGGCACCCATCTGTAGCACAGGCAGCGGTGGTAGGGGTACCCGACAAAATGCGAGGCGAGGTGGTGGGGGCGGCGGTAGTTTTGAAAAAGGGCGCGCACGCCAGCGAAACAGCGCTGTTGAAATTCTGTCTCGAGCATCTTGCCAATTACAAGGTCCCCAAGCATTTCGTCTTTTGGGAGCGTCTTCCCCTTTCTGCTGACGGCAAGGTAAACAAGCCTGCTATCAGGGAATACTTCGAAAAACAGGCTCCCGGTAGCAATAAAGAAGACTGATTATATTTTAAAACCACGGAGTTCCTCGTCTCTTCCTTCCCCCGGATGGCTTATAATAAGACTGCGGTACTATTTTTTATCCAGCTAGATGACAGACGCATCAGGATATGATATAAACAATAGATTTGATTTAAGGAGCTATTGATGGACATCAGGGTAAAAGCCGGTAAACTGGCGCAGCAGACAGCCGACGCATTGGTGGCAGGACTTTTCGAGGGAGAGAAGAAACTGCCTGGAGATTTAGCCGACCTCGACAAGGCGCTGGGAGGGGTTATTGCTCAATCTGTCAAACAGGAACGGCTCACCGGTAAACTCGGCGAAAGCCAGATTTTCCACAGCACGGGCGACCTTTCCGCCAGCCTGGTCGCTATCATCGGACTGGGCAAGAAAGATAAATTCACTCCCGATAAACTCAGGGGCGATGTCGCAGGTTTGTGCCGCACTCTCAGACAAAATAAAGCTTACTCTATCGCCATCCAAACGCCAGGTGCAGGTATTACCGGAATAACGCCAGCGGACGCTGCCCAGGCTATAACAGAAGGGGCAATCCTCGGCCTTTACACGTTCCGACGTCATATCACCAAGAAGCCGGAATACGCCGAGGTGAAGGAACTCACCATAATCGCCCCGAGTGCAGGCACAACTGCAATGAAAAATGGCGTTGCCAGAGGGAGAATCCTGGCGGAAGCAGCTAATCTGGCCCGCGACATGGTCAATGAACCGAGCAACTACATGACGCCCGCTGACATCGCCGGCATAGCGCAAGATATTGCCAGGAAGCATAAGCTCGAGCTGGCCGTCATGGAAAAGAAAGAAATGGCCGCGCTTGGGATGGGCGGGGTGCTGAGCGTCAGCCAGGGAAGCTCTCAAGCACCAAAATTCATCGTAATGCGCTATAAAGGCCGCTCTACTCAGGCCGTTGACCTGGCGCTGGTGGGCAAAGGCGTCACTTTCGATTCAGGGGGCATCTCTATCAAACCATCCGAGAATATGGGCGATATGAAAGGCGACATGGCCGGCGCCGCCTCCGTAATAGCCGCCATGTCAGCCATCGCACAGCTAAAACCGAAACTCAACGTTACCGCCATAGTGGCAGCAGTTGAAAACATGCCCAGCGGCCACGCCTATAAACCGGGTGACGTGGTCAAGGCCATGAATGGCAAGACCATTGAGGTCATCACCACCGATGCGGAGGGTCGCATAACCCTGGCGGATGCTCTAAGCTATGCTAACGCCAAAATTAAGGCTAAAAATATCCTCGACGTTGCAACACTCACAGGAGCTTGCGTGGTAGCGCTCGGGCATGTCTGCAGCGCTGTTTTCACCAATAAACAGGAATTGGCCGACAGAGTAGTGGCCGCCAGTAAGAAAGCCGGCGAATTAAGCTGGCAGATGCCCATGTTCGAAGAGTATAAAGAACAAAACAAGAGCGATGTGGCCGATATGAAAAATACCGGAGGCAGGCCGGGCGGCGCCATCACGGCGGCGCAGTTCCTAGGCGAATTCGCCGGCGATACTCCTTGGGTGCACATGGATATTGCCGGAGTTGACCTGTCGGACAAAGAACATGGTTATCTCGTCAAGGGCGCTACAGGCATTCCGGTCCGCACACTGGTCAACCTGGTCCTCAATATGGCTCAGAAATAACATTTAAACATAACACCAAGATAAAGAAAATGGCGACCAAACTCGACTTTCTCAAGGCCTCGCCCTTCTTTGCCGGATTTTCAACGGCAAATCTGGAGGCTCTAAGCCAGCGTGTTTTCGAAAAAAAACTCGCCCGCGGTGAAATGGCGCTAAACGAAGGCGCCTACGCCGGGGCGCTTTATTTCGTGGCCGAAGGGGTGGTCAAACTGTTTAAGACTTCACTCGAGGGCAAGGAACAGATAATCAGCCTGATGCGTCCGGGAGAGTCTTTTAACGATGTCCCCATGTTCGACCGCGGCCCGGCCCCGGTCAATGCTCAGGCGCTGGGAGCGGTCTTGCTCTACGGCCTCCAGCGCGAAGACCTCGATATTATGCTCAAGCAATACCCCGAACTCTCACAGAACGTCATCCGTATCCTGGCACAGCGTATCCGCTACCTCATCACTCTGGTGGAGGACCTGTCCTTCCGCAGTGTGGTAAGCCGCGTTGCCAAGATACTCCTGAAAAATCTGGGGGGCCAGGCTTCCCCCGGGCCGCGTCTCACTCAACGCGATATGGCAGCTATGGCCGGCACCGCCAGGGAAGTGGTCAGCCGCTCGTTAAAGTATCTTGAAGATGAGAAATTGATAGAGATACGCCGCCACCAGATTGCCATAAGAAATAAAAAAGGACTGGAGCAGGTAGTAGAGCCCGGATTTTGAGACTAAGGTTACAGAATTATCTTCTGTGTAGCTGTAAGATGCTGCATGAGGTGAATAAATGCTGATTCCACAGATTGACATGGAAAAGTGTGACGGTTGCGGTCTGTGTGTCGGAGTCTGCCAGAATAACGGACTGGAAATGCGTAGCGAATTAGCGGTCTTTATCGGAGGAGATGCCTGTACATGGTGCGGCCTGTGCGAAGCGGTATGCCCGCAAGATGCCATCAGTTGTCCCTTTGATATTATCCTTGACGAATCCTGAACTTTCCGCTACAATCTTCCTTTTGTGTGAATTTTAAACCTAACTATTTTAATATTCTTGCGTTTTATTTAATGTCTTAAACAAAATAATAGATTGTCAGTCCGCCTAGGCGGACTGACAATGGAGTAAATACAATGCCTAAATGGAAAGCTAAGAGTTGCCCCCGCTGCGGCGGTGATATTTTTCTGGATATCGATGAGCATAGCTGGATGGACCATTGCTTGCAATGCGGGTATGTGCGCACCCGGTCCGGAGAAATATGCCCGGTTTGCCACGAAGAGATGGTCTTCGAGTCAGACGGGTATAAATGCAACCAGTGCGGCCACGTCAGCAAGTCCCCCGCGCGTAAAGAAATCTGGTAACGCAGGCTCAACAGTCCAGTTCCGCAGACAGCCTGCGACTAACCTCTTTCTGAGTCAATCCCGATATACACACAAGTTTCGAGCGGCTCCTCTGTCCCTTTACGACGCTGACGCTGCTTCTGCGGACGTCGAATAACCGGCTTAGAAACGATACCAGTTCCTCGTTGGCTTTACCCTCGACCGGCGGTGCTGTTATTTTGACACACCAGACGCCCTCTTTCAGCGCCGTTACGGAGTTACGTTTAGCCCCCGGAGTAACTCTGAAGGCGAATACCGCCTCATTTCCTGCATCTGTATCTTTTTTCATATCCTCGTCTTTATTTAACTCTGCAATAGAGTTATAATTTTAGAACTTGTTGGCAAAAGAGTCTATCTACCACAATCGACAGTGCGGATTCAGGTGAACCGGATGTTAAAACTGGAACAGGAAATAATTGACCTTCTGCGTAAAAAGGGGCTGACTCTGGGCGTAACCGAATCAGCCACCGGCGGCCTTATATCACACATCATTACCAATGTGCCCGGCAGTTCCGAGATTTACAAGGGCTCTGTCACCGCTTATGCCAACCAGACCAAGACCAGCGTGCTGGGGGTAAAGACAGAGACCCTGCAGCAGTACGGCGCGGTAAGTTCACAGGTGGCCGAGGAAATGGCGCTGGGCGGATGCCGTGTGCTGGCCGCGGATATCTGCCTTTCGGATACTGGCATCGCCGGCCCCGGCGGAGCCACCCCGGGCAAACCCGTCGGACTTTTTTACCTCGGCCTGGCGCACCGCTTGACTGCCTACAGCCAGAAGCACCTTTTCCGCGGGGACCGCGAGGATAACAAAGAACGAGCGGCGCGTGCTGCCCTCAACTGGCTTAAAACCTACCTTCTCAACCTCGGTTAGAGATATGGCACCAGATGCGCCCGGTTCACCCCAGGTAAAGCACATCGTCACATGTTTTCTCCAGCAAAACTTCCGTATCCTCCTCTTAAAACGCAGCCAGCATGTCAGCACGTTCAAAGGTAAATGGGCTGCCGTTTCCGGCTATATCGAAGCCGGCTCCGACCGCCAGAGCCTCGTCGAGATAGAAGAGGAAACCGGTTTGCTTCCCACCGATGTAATGTTGATTAAAAAAGGAGATACTGTCGAGGTTGAGGATATTCAAAGCAGAGTCCGCTGGGTGGTTCATCCGTATCTCTATAAAGTCATAGGGGATAAGCCCGTGCGCATCGATTGGGAACATGACGAATTCCAATGGATAGAGCCAAATAAGCTAGGCAGTTTCGAGACCGTGCTAGGGCTGGCCGAGGCCTTGTCTAGAGTATATCCTGTTTGAATTGCGCTCGTCTCTTCCCGATGTTATACTGTGCTACTTTATTCGCCTAGAAAGTCGACCCTTAATGAAGCGCTTCGATGGCCGTTCACACGATGAACTACGCCCAGTAAGCATTACGTCCGGATTTCAAAGTTTTGCAGAAGGTTCCGTTCTTATCGAACTGGGCAAAACCCGCGTCGCCTGCTCGGTAAGCGTGGAGGAAAAAGTCCCTCCTTTCCTCAAGGGCGGGGGCACAGGCTGGGTCACTGCGGAGTACGCCATGCTGCCGCGCGCCACCCTTACCCGCAGTCAGCGCGAATCTTCGAGAGGCGGTGTTTCAGGCCGCAGTCATGAGATTCAGCGCCTTATCGGGCGTTCGCTGCGCGCCGTTACTGACCTGTCCGAACTCGGCGAACGCAGTCTTATCGTCGATTGCGACGTACTGCAAGCAGATGGAGGTACACGTACGGCTTCCATTACGGGGGCTTATGTTGCGCTGTATCAGGCGCTGCATACATTGGCCAACACGGGCGTCATATCCTCCATCCCGCTTAAAACCGCCGTGGCCGCCACCAGCGTCGGCATAGTGCGCGGGAATATGCTGCTCGACCTATGCTATGACGAAGATTGTATAGCCGAAGCCGATTTCAATGTAGCCATGACTGCTGACGGCAAACTAGTAGAGGTCCAGGGCACGGCAGAGACCAAGCCTTTTTCACGCGGCAACCTGGACGATATGCTGGAGCTGGCCCAGAAAGGCATCAAAGAACTATTCCTGGCACAACAATCGGCTATCGACAGAATTAAAAGCAGATAGCTATGGCCTTACCTGTCCGGCGCCGTATATAATCCACTTGTAAGAGGTTATCTCTTTCAGCCCCATGGGGCCGCGAGCGTGCATCTTCTGCGTGCTTATCCCCAGCTCCGCTCCCAGCCCGAACTGGCTGCCGTCGGTAAAGCGCGTGCTGGCATTGACATAGACCGCCGCGGCATCCACTTCATTGAGAAAACGCATGGCTGAAGTATAGTCTTCGGTGATGATGGCTTCGGAGTGTCCCGAGCCGTAAGTCTCTATATGCTCCAGCGCGACATCCAGCGAATCTACCACTCTTACCGCCGCAATGAGGGCGAGAAATTCTTTACCCCAGTCCTCAGGCACGACTGGGACCAGCTTCAAGCCGCCGATTTTTTTGAATATTGCTAACGAGGTTTCGTCACAGTGCAGCTCGACGCCTGCCTTGCCCAATTCTTTCGCGACTCTCGGCAGATACTCGGCGGCGACCTCTCCGTGCACCAAGATAGTATCCAGCGCATTGCACACCGTCGGCCTCTGCACCTTGGCGTTGTAGACGATGGCAACAGCCTTGTCAAGGTCTGCGTTTTTATCCACGTAGGTATGGCACACCCCGATGCCACCCGCCACCACCGGCATGGCGGCATTCTCGCGCACGAACTTAATCAGCCCGGCTCCTCCCCTCGGGATGACCAGGTCGATGATATCGCGCATCTTGAGCAGTTCGTTCACCAGTGCCCGGTCGGTGTCCTCGATAAGCTGTACCGCGCCCTGCGGGACACCCGCCTGTTGCAACGCCGCTGCAACCACTCTTGCCAGCGCGATGTTGGAGCGCAGCGTCTCTTTGCCGCCCCGCAGTATTACGGCATTGCCCGATTTAAGACATAGCGAAGCAATATCTATGGTCACGTTCGGCCGGCTTTCGTATATAGCGGCAATAACGCCCATAGGAACACGCTTCTTGCCGATGAGCAGCCCGTTAGGCATAGTGCGCATGTCGCACACTTCGCCCACCGGGTCAGGTAGCAAGGCTACTGAGTTGACATCATCGGCTATGGATTTGAGGCGTTCTTCGGTAAGCAGCAACCTATCCAGCATAGCCTCGTTCATGCCGGATGCTTTAGCCTCATCGTAGTCCTGCCGGTTGGCTTTCAGGATTTCCGTCTTGCTTTCGATGAGGCTGCGCGCGATTTCCTTCAAGGCCTGATTTTTTATTTCGGTTGACAGGCAGGTCAGCCTGCGCGAAGCCTCTTTAGCCCGTTTGCCTATCACTTCCAGTTCTCTCATGCCCTTTTCCATGGCTCTCTCCTGTATCTCAACGGCCTCTTTATCGGACACTATTTTCTGCCAAGTCCGCCCCGCCCGTTAAAGTGATAATACCACGTTCTATTCTTCTTTGAACTTGATTCCGTATTAGCGATAACAACGCACTCGCCCTTGCGAGTGTCATCAAAACCAATGAGGTAGTTACCCAGGTGTGTGAGTTCATCACCCACGCTGAAATCACCCCACCACTTCTTCTTGTTATACTTGGTGGCTTCGGTCTCCATAAGGTTGAAGTTGACACGCGCCACCGGGAAATCGGGCGCTTCTTTGTCGTAGAGCGTGCCCATCCCAGTAGTAATACGCAGAGACAATAGATACTCCCTCTATCTTAACTCTGTGCTGCCGCGAAAACGGAAGCAGTGCAGTGGCAGTAGCCCCGATATGGCCTTGTTGATCTTGCGGTTGAGCACACAGCGGCCTTTACGCCCATCGGCCAGCTCCAGAACGTACCCTCCATCCGCCAGACGCTTGTATTCGGTAAGCGTCAACTCCCCCCACCAATTGTTCGGCGTTTCATCGAACAGGCGGTAGTCCACCCCGGCTACAAGCTCGTCGCTAAGACTGTTGAATAACTTGCCCGGAGTCATCTGGCCTCCTCTTGAGCAGAACCATGTTGTTGCGATGTATCACCTCTGCGCCGTAGTCATGCCCTAATTGTTGCACTATTTGAGCCGAACGCAGGCCTTTGATTGCCGCAGCGTCATGCGAATCGTAGTTGGTGATGCCGCTGGCGATGCGCGCCCCGTTCAGGCTGCATACGTCCACTATATCGCCGCGTTCCCAGTCTCCCTGCACCTCTCTCACACCGGCCGGCAGCAGGCTTTTATTCTGCTCGGTTAAAGCTAGGGCAGCCCCATCGTCTATAACCAGGCAGCCGCGCGTGCACAGGCCGGACAGCATCCAGCGCTCGCGGCTTTCCAGCTTGCTGGTGGTGGGAACGAAACGAGTGCCAATAGCTTCGCCCCACGCCAGACGGTGGATAACTTCCTGCTCACGCCCGTCAGCAATGATGACATTCACTCCCGAAGCCGTCGCCAGGCGAGCTGCCTCAATTTTGGTGGCCATGCC
>QZJY01000052.1 GCA_003597995.1 Dehalococcoidia bacterium | reverse complement strand
TTTTCCCGAATACCCCGACCATTGTGGTCGAGGGATGTAGTTCGCCGCGAAGCGGACCGAACGAAGTTCGTATCTGTTAATACCCCGACCGTAAGGTCGGGGAAGTTTATTTTGAGTTGATGTCCAAATACCGATTTTACGGCGTAGTCATGATATGGTGTTTACTGGCTGGTCGACCACGAGCACGTCGTGGCAGACCTCTACTCGCAGCGAGTCGCTTTTCAGAACATGAGCGTTAATATCTCAAGCCGCCGGGTTTGGTGCCGTGGTCCAGCTTATCGGCAGGGCGGTTAAATTCCTGTTTGGCTCTGGTGTCAGCCGCCGTGTAGCCGCAGTAGCGGCAGGCATAAAACTCCTTTGACTGATAATAGCCATGTTTACGGCATTTAGGGCATTCGCTGTATGAGATGGCCTTTTTCTCGTCTTTATCCGCCATGCTATCCTCCTGCAGATATTATTCTCAAGGATTATGTCTCCGGGCACATCAATAAATCATCCAATAGACAGGCGGATTCATTACAAATATATGAAATCCATGTTTGTATCCCGCACGCCGGGATGCTATTCTTTACACCATGTCTGACATCATTGAAGGCAGGCAACCGCTACTTGAAGCGCTACGCTCGGGCCGCGCCGTGAATCGTATAATGCTGGCGCGGGACAGCGAACGGCATGGCGCCATCGCGGAGATTCTTGCCCTTGCCCGCCAGCAGGGCATTCCCTTCGAATATGTGGACAGAAAGATTCTGGAGAAAAGTGCCTCCACTGCAGTACATCAGGGTGTGCTGGCCTACGCCGCCGCGAAGGAATATGTCAGCCTCGAAGACCTGTTAGCAATCTCGCGTACGAAAGGCGAGCAGCCGCTGTACTGCATACTCGACGGGCTTGAAGACCCGCACAACCTGGGAGCTATCTTGCGCACGGCGGATGCCGCTGGCATACACGGCCTGATAATCCGCAGCCGCAGGGAAGTAGGACTGACCCCCGTCGTTGCCAAAGCCTCGGCAGGCGCTATCGAATATGTGCCTGTGGCCAGGGTGGCCAATATTGCGCAGGCTATCGAGACCTTAAAAAAGAAGGGTGTATGGGTGGTCGGCATCGAAGCCTCCGGCAGCGTGACCTTCGACAAGGTGGATTTCAAGCTGCCCACCGCCATCGTCGTAGGCGGTGAAGGGGTGGGCATTGCCGACCTGGTGCGTAAAAAATGCGATGTCTTGGCATCTATCCCCATGCGCGGCAGAATCAGTTCTCTCAACGCCTCGGTGGCCGCCGCCCTCGTGATGTACGAGGCCTTCAGACAGAGAACCAGCTAGCTTTTTCCATTCTCCCACTCACAATAGGCTGGATACTTTCTCTGTGGTATGCCACAATATACGGCTGTGGCTAGAATACCTCGTTTCAGCTTACTCCTGATTCTTGTCGGTGTGGCCGCGATTTCTTCGGCGGCGGTTCTTATACGTGAGGCTGATGCTCCTCCGCTGGTCATCGCCGCCAGCCGCATGCTCATCGCGTCGGTTGTAATCCTGCCGTTTGCTGTCGGGCGACTGAAAAACACGTTCAAGATACTTGAATCTCCCGATGCATGGCTTATCATCGTGGCTGGAGCCGCCCTGGCACTGCATTTCTGGCTGTGGATAACCTCTCTAAGTCATACCAGCATCGCCAGCTCGGTGGTACTGGTAACCTCGCACCCGGCTATGGTCGCCGTTTTGTCTTTCGTGCTGTGGCGCGAGCGGCTGGGTCACGCAGCAGTGCTCGGCATTTTGGTGGCCTTCGCTGGACTTATTGTGATAAACCTCGGCAGTTTCAGCTTTGGTTCGTCTGTTTTTGAAGGCAACCTGATGGCGCTGGCAGCAGCGGGCGCCATGGCGGGGTATCTGCTGGCCGGGCGTCACATCCGCGAGCGCATAGACGCGCTCAGCTACCTCGCTATGGTATATGCCCTGGCCGCTATCTTGCTGCTGGCGGCGGCGTTCATCGCGGGCGAGAGCTTCCAGGGTTACTCCGTAAAAACCTACTGGATGCTGGCGCTGCTGGGTCTGGTGCCGCAGCTTATCGGGCATACATCGCTGAATCTGGCGGTGCGCCGGCTGCCGGCAACCGTTGTTTCCGTGGCCATTCTGGGCGAGCCGGTCGGGGCCACATTGCTGGGATGGGCCGTACTTGGTGAAGCTCCAGGAATTAAAGAAGTCGTTGGCGGGCTGATTATTCTCTGCGGGATTCTTATGGTTGTCGGTGGTGGTGGTGGTGGAAGAGAGTCTCTTGAACAAATGTGAGATGCACATGACAAAAACGATGCTATATCTCAGTTTGCGGCTTGAAGTGTCGCTGACTTAGCAGTCGCAGGCAATAGGCCAGGACAGCTGCTCCCAGCACCAGGGTGAGGATGGTCAGGCTGAAGCGCGGCCCTCTGGCGTCGATGAGGGCGCCCAGCATCGGGGTCAAAACGCCGGCTCCTGCCATGTTGGTGAAGTAATAAACCCCCAGCACCGACGAGCAGTTCTTTTCGGCTACATTCCCCACGATATGTGATTCCGAGCTGGTCTGTGTCATGGCTATGATGATGCCGATGGAAACAAGCACAAGGTTCACGCCCCAGCCCTGGGGCACAGAATTCATGAAGAAAAGCACTGGCAGTAGCCCCAGGTTGGCGGATACCAGCAACGGGATACGTCCAACACGGTCGGAGAGAAAACCAGAGACCGGGTTAGCGAAGATACCGGTAAAATAAACGATGGCGATTACCAGCGCGGCGGATGCCTGGCTCATGCCGAAGTGGTCCACCAGGAAAAGTGGTATGAATGACATCACCGACATCGTTACTATCGTAGTAACGCTGGAAAGTGCCATAAAGGCTAAAAGGTCGTGCCTGTTCCCCGCTTTACGTGGAATAACTTTGCATTCAGTTGAATCGCTGGCAACCTCCTGTTTCGGTTTTCGTCCCGCCATCAAAAAATATAGAAGAAGCCCGAATGCCAGAGTGGGCGCTGCTAGGACCAGGAACGAGGAGCGCCAGCCCCAGGTCGCAGCAGTGGTTGATGCTATCAGAGGGGCGATGAAGTAGGCGGCGCTGCCGCCAATGGCATGCACGCCGATGGCCCTGCCCCGGTTTGCGGCCGGCAACGTCGTCGAGACTATGGGTGGCGCGGAGGGGTGGTATCCTCCGCCCAGGATACCCATCAACCCCAGCAGCACCAGCAACATTACATAACCGCTGGTAAAGCCGATAAGTACTCCCGCCAGCCCCACACCGCAGATGCCGATAGCCATGAGGATGCGAGTACCCAGGCGGTCGCTCAGCCAGCCGGAGGGCAACTGGCTGAGGCCATAGGTGATGGAAAAGACGGATAGCAGCAACCCCGACCGCGCGTAGTCCAGCGAGAAGTTATCGCGAATAAAGGGCATCAAGGGGACAGGCAGAGCGGTCAGCAGGTGGTGGCTGAAGTGTCCCAGCGTAAAAAGAAGCAACCATGCGGGGAAGAGGCGGCTGAATCCGGTTTTGTTTTTAACAGCGGTTCTCAAATTCTCACACCGGTTTTGAGCGTGCAATCAGGAGCTTTTGCGCTCATGCCGGCTGACAAAATTGAGCAGACTCTCGCGTGTGACCATGCCGACCATCTGTCCATCCACCATCACAGGCACTTGGTTGAGATTTTCCTGCGTCAGAATATTCAGCACGGTTGAGAGGTCTTCGTCGGGTGTGACCTGCATGAGCTTGTCAATCGGCTTCATGATTTGCGCCACGACTATGCGCGCTCGCATGTCGCGCAGGACGCCCTTTACTTCTTGCAGCGTAACCAGACCCAATGTGATTCCTTCCCGCACGACTACGAAACAGCGGCGGCCCGTCGGCCGTATGTACTCGTTGACCAGCCGCTCAATGCTCAGGTCGGGCGAAACAGCGATGCAGTCGCTGCTGACTATCTCGCTCACCTCATGTCCTTCGAGCGCCTGTTGTATTACCATCTGGCGGTAACTATTGGCTGCCGCACTCGCCAGGAACCATCCGATCAGACCAAGCCATATTCCGCTCGACCAGTCCCCTGTGAATACCAGCCAGACCCCTCCAGAAATGAAGATGAAGCCGATGCCGCGCCCGATGTTGGAGGCGAGTCTGGTGGCGCGGCGCAGGCTGCCTGTGCGCCACCAGATGATTGACCGCAGTACGCGCCCGCCGTCCAGCGGGAAGCCTGGCACTAGGTTGAATAGCGCCAGAAAGATATTGATCCATCCCAGCCAGAAAGAGACGGCGGCGACATCCAGGGATGGCGGCAGCAGGTACCACAACAGCCAGAATATGCCACCCAATGTGATACTCGTCAAAGGCCCGGCGATGGCAATGCGAAACTCGGTGCGAGCGTCGTGCGGTTCTTCAGTTATCTGCGAGACACCGCCGAAAATAAAAAGGGTGATAGCCTTCACGGGTATGCCGTAACGCTGTGCCACTAGGCTGTGCATCAGCTCATGCGCCAGCAGCGAGGCGAAAAAGAGTAAACTGGTTATGACCCCGGCGGAAACGGAAATAGCTGCGCTCCAATGCGGGTAAACCATTGGAAAATAGTCTCTGGAAAGCGCCCATATCACCAGGGCGAAGATGATGAACCAGGAATAATGCAGCCTGATAGAGATGCCGAACAGGCGACCGACGGGTATACCTTCTTTTAGCATGTCTGGTTTTCTATCTTATCATAGCGAGGAATATATTAGTTGAGTCTATGGTTTTTGAGCGCGCCTGTCAAACGTGCGTCAACGGATAAGCAAACTGCCCACCCGGCATTGCCTTCCTCACAATGATAGCGTGAATTCGCATCCTCGTCCCCTTGACAAAAAAGAAAAACTACATTATTATCTTAGGTATACCTAAATAGTAGGTATGCCTAATTCGGGAGGATTAGAATGAGCGCCAATACTGAAGAATATCTGGAAGCTTTGTATACCCTCACGCAGAGTGGTAAAACGGCGAGCACAACTGAAATATCGAGGCTGCTTAAGGTCGCACCTGCCAGCGTTACTGAAATGTTGAGAAAGTTAGCAGATACTGGCTATGTAAGCTACTCACGCTATCAAGGCGCGACTCTCACTCCAAAAGGCTTTGAATTAGGCGAGAAGATGGCTCGAAAACACAGATTGTTGGAACGATTTCTCCACGACATGCTTCATATTGGCAATGACAAGGTCCATGAAGAAGCCTGTGCCATGGAACACGCACTTTCGGATGAAACAGAACGCGCTCTTTGTCAGACCCTAAAATCTCCGGCTAAATGCCCCGATGATGAGAAGGTCATTCCTGCCTGCAACCTCGGTTTTTCCAGTTGCGCGGAGTGCCAACAATGGGGTGGAGATGACCTGGAAAAAGTGGGCAAAAGAAACGCCAAAGTAGTCTCAATGTCCTCTCTAAAAGAGAAACAGGAAGGCACGATTGCCTTTATCAGGGGAGACAACAAGGTTTTGCGGAGGCTGTTGGACATGGGTTTGACACCCGGAACTAAAATAAAAGTCAGTAGAATTGCTCCGCTAAAAGGACCAGTGGAAATAGCCGTGAGAGGTTCCAAACTTGCGCTGGGGGATGAGATAGTATGCAATGTCTTTGTGGAAAGACTGGCAAATGAATTTGCAGGTCATGAAATTGGTTAATCTGGGTTCGTGTCATACAACAACCGGTATAAAGAAACAAAAAAGCGTCGGCATCGGGAAACGCCTGACTATTGCCCTGGCTGGAAATGCCAACGTCGGCAAGAGCGTAATATTTAATCAATTAACGGGTTCACAACAAACCATAGGCAACTGGCCGGGAAAAACGGTGGAAAGGGCTGAAGGTACTTTACACCTCGATGGTTACGACGTCACTATCGTCGACCTGCCCGGGATATATTCTTTGTCCACATTCTCTCTGGAGGAATTGGTTTCCAGGGAATACATAGCTCATGAAAAGCCGGATGTTATTATCAATGTTATCGGGGCTCCGGTCCTGGAACGGAACCTCTTTTTCACCCTTCAGCTAATGGAGATGGGTATCCCCATGGTCGTTTGTCTTAACCAAATGGACGTGGCCCGCGCTAGGGGAATAGTAATAGATGACAAAAAGCTCGAAGCTCTGCTGGGTGTTCCGGTCATGCCGACTGTAGCTGCCAAGGGCAAAGGAATACGGGAGCTAATTGAAAGAGCAGTCCAGATTGCCGAATGTAAACCAGAGCCGGTTAAGAATCCGATCAAATTCGGGAATGACCTGGAAGCTTATGCCGAAGAGCTAACCGGATTAATCGAGGCGGAACGACTAAATCTGGGATATCCTTCGAGGGTAGTGGCGATTAAGTTGCTCGAGGGCGATACCAATATTACAGAACTGGTTAGCCAGAAGTCGGAAAATGCAGTTCGCGTCTCCAAGATTCTGGCCAAAAAGATAGAAGATGTCTATAAGCAGCCTAGTTTTGTGGTGGTGGCTTCCGGGAGACACTTGCTGGCCAGCCAAATTGCGCATGACGTCCAGATACAGGAAACTGTAAAGCCGGCATTTTCAGACAGGATAGACCGGTTTGCGACGCATAAAGTGTTTGGTTACCTTACGGCGTTTGCCGTGATTGCCGGCTTGCTTCTCTGGACATTCACTGTTGGGAACTTTTTGTCCGGCTTGATGTCCAATGCCCTCAGCTTCTTCGAACCGGTAAGTCCGCAATTAAGTGGAACACTCTGGAGCATTCTCTGGAACGGTGTTTTCGGAGGATTTGTAGCTGGAGCTACTTTGGTTATTCCTTATGTGCTCCCTTTCTATCTGATGCTAGCGGCACTCGAAGACTCGGGCATTCTGACCCGGGTGGCTTTTATGCTGGATAGTGCCATGCATCAGATGGGGTTGCACGGCAAAGCCATTATACCCATAATTCTGGGTTACGGCTGCAATGTCCCCGCTATCTATACGACACGAATCATGACTACCAGACGAGAGAGATTGCTGGCAGGCTTGGCCATTACCTTTGCTCCTTGCGCTGCCAGGACTATCATCATCCTCGGTCTGGTGGCTGCTTTCATAGGTATCTGGTGGGCATTGGCGCTCTATGTAATCGACCTGCTCATCACGTTTGTGGTGGTCAAATTGGCTGTAAAGGCAATCCCTGGCGAATTGACGGGGCTAATAATGGAGATGCATTCCTTTAAGATGCCTTCATTCTCTGTTATGGCTAAACAGACTTGGGCACGGGCCAAGGGACTAATCATTATGGTTTTCCCTATATATATAATTGCCAGTGCGGCGGTCCAGGGAGCGTATGCCCTCGGCTGGCTCGAGCCGGTGAACGATGCCCTATCATTTCTGACCGTAGGGTGGCTGGGGTTACCGGTTATTGCGGGAACACTACTGATATTCGGCGCTGCCAGAAAAGAGCTAATACTCCTAATGGCAGTCGTCATATTTGGCACGAACTTAGCTGCTGTGCTCACACCTGTCCAGCTCATTGTGCTGGCTTTGGTGGGGACAATATATCCCTGTTTTGCCACTATCGGCGCGTTGACAAAGGAATTCGGCTGGAAGGCTGCCTGGGCAATTATAGGAACGAATCTGGCGACAGCCATTTTGATTGGCGGCGTCGCTGCAAGGCTGCTTCCATTAGTCCTGTAGAAGTCACTTAAGTAATAGTATGAATTGTCAGGGGTGCAACTTCATGCCTTACTCAGTATCGCAAGAAAATTTGGAAAACATGGGAAGATATTACCTACCCGGAGGAAACAACCTCCGCTGGCCCAGCGTTTTCGTTCTGCCCGACTGGCTGGATGCCTGGTGGCAGGTCTTCGGCGCGGGCTATGAGCCGCTGGTCGTGGTGGTTAAAGAGGATGAAGAAGTAATCGGCATAGCTCCTCTGAAGCTCAAGGATGGGGTCGCCTCATTTATCGGGGACAACTCTGTCTGTGACTATCTCGACTTTATTACCGCTCCGGGTAAAGAAGATGCTTTCGCGCGAGCGCTGCTGGACTACCTCACTGCTCACGAGGTCAAATCGCTTGTAATGGAGACGCTCAGGCCGGAGTCCGTAGGAGGACATAACTTTGTGGAGGAAGGCAAACGCCGCGGCGCCCCCGCCGCCTGTTCGCAGATTGAAGTCTCCTTCGAAATGGAACTGCCCACAAGCTGGGAAACCTATCTCGCCTCGCTGGAATCGAAGCAGCGGCGCGACGTAGAGCGCAAGATGCGGCAATTAGACAAAGTGGCCGAAGTGCGCTTCCTTGTCCTGCGAGATTCTGAGGTCGGGGAGGATGAGCTTGCCGTTTTCTTCCAAATGATGACGGAAAGCCGGCACGACAAGGCCTTGTTCATGACTGTCGAAATGCGCTCCTTTTTCCAAAAGATAGCGGCTGCCATGTCATCTTATGGGCTGCTCAGGCTGGCTTTTCTGGATGTAGGCGTGGCGCGTGTGGCGGCTATACTTTACTTTGAACACAATGATAGAATATATTTGTATAATAGTGGATATATGCCGCAGTACGCTGAAATGAACGTCGGACTGGTCTCAAAGCTGTACTGCATAAAGCAGGCCATAGAAGAGCGCAAAAAAGGTTTCGATTTTCTGAAAGGTTCTGAGGTCTATAAATTCCGCCTTGGAGGCCGCGAAGCAAAGCTCTCCCGCTGCGTCATCGACCTCCAGTAAAGTTTTCTACCTATGTCATCAAGATTAAGCATCGCCATGTTCAGTATTCATAGCTGTCCCCTGGGGCAGCTCGGCACGCGCGACACCGGCGGCATGAACGTCTATGTGCGCGAGCTTTCGCGCGAGTTGGGGAGGCTGGGGCACTGCGTGGACATCTACACGCGCGCCCACGACCCGCGCGACGCCCAGGTGGACCATCCATCAGAGAATGTGCGCGTCATCCATATCCAGGCCGGGCCGGTGGAAGACATGGGCAAGATGGCACAGTACGAACACCTGCCCAACTTTATTTTGAATATGGAAGCTTTCTCACAGGGCGATGGGGACAGATACGACCTGGTGCACAGCCACTACTGGCTTTCCGGCTCTGTGGGGCTGCGTTTTGCCCACCAGTGGGGCATCCCCCATGCGGTCATGTTCCATACGCTGGGAGCCATCAAGAACCACCTGCCGGTCGGCGAGGCCGAGTCCGCTGTCAGGCTGGCTGCCGAAAAAGAGCTGGTGGATGGCTCGCAACGTATTGTCTGCGCCACCTCGCCTGAAAAAGCAGAGCTGGTGCGCCTATACGGAGCGCAGGCTGATAAGATAAGCGTCGTCCCCTGCGGTGTCGATACCGACCTGTTCAAGCCTCAAGACAGGATTGAGGCGCGGCGCTCTCTCGGCCTTGGCGATGGCAAAATCATTCTTTTCATCGGGCGCATCGAGGCGCTCAAAGGCATAGACAACCTGGTGCAGGCGATGAGTCTTTTAAAACCTCAGACGGACGCCCGGCTGCTGGTCATCGGCGGAGATGAGCACTCCCAGGCTGAAGTATCGCGTTTGGAAGATATGACGCGACAACTTGGAATATCCGATGCGGTCGAGTTTCTGGGGACGGTAGCCCAGAGCAGGCTTCCATTGTATTACAATGCTGCGGATGTCTCAGTGGTGGCGTCTTACTACGAGAGCTTTTGCCTGGTGATTCTGGAATCTCTGGCCTGCGGCACACCCGTGCTGTCCACAAAGGTGGGCGTAGCCCCGGCGGTCATACGCGATGGTCAAAACGGATGCCTGGTGAGCGATAACAACCCGCAGAATCTGGCAGATGGGCTGGCTGCCGTGTTAGACTCTGAAAGCGTTGACGCTCAGCTCATTCGGCAATCTGTCTTGGAATATGACTGGTCTGCCATTGCGCGTAAGATTGAGATTGAGTATCAGGCTATCCTCGCGTCCAAAAACTTAACTCAAAAGGCGACTGCTTGACCCACTCTAAAGCCGACGTGCTGGTTATCATGCCCCACCCGGATGACTCCGAGTTCGGCTGTGCCGGCACGGTGGCGCGCTGGACACGAGAGGGCAAAAGAGTCGTGTATGTCATCCTCACCAATGGCGACAAAGGCACATCAGACCGCTCTTTGACTCCCGAAAAGCTTGCCGCCATAAGACAGGTTGAACAGCGCGAAGCTGCTCGCGTCCTCGGCGTCAGCGAAGTGGTTTACCTGGGATATTCTGACCAGGGGTTGGAGGATACGCCCGAACTGCGTAAAGATATTGTGCGCCAGATCCGCCTTTACCGCCCTGACATCATTGTAACCCTCGACCCCTACCGCCGCTACATCTGGCACCGCGACCATCGCATTGCCGGGCAGGTGGTGCTGGATGCGGTCTATCCCTACGCACGCGACCATCTGGCCTATCCCGATATGCTGACGGAAGGATTAGAGCCGCACAAGGTTAAAGAGATGTATTTCACTGCCAGCGAGGATATCAATCTGCGTCTGGACATCACGGATACCTTCGAACTCAAGATGCAGGCGCTGGCCTGCCACAAGAGCCAGGTAGGCGACAGGATACCCGAGTTGCGCGAGGGTTTGCGCAAGCGGGCAGAGGACATGGCCGAGGGCCAGGGTTTCAAGCTGGCCGAGGTTTTCCACTATATAGATTTAGAGATGCTCGGACATTACCGCAAGAAAGACAAGAAGTAACGCCTTCAAGCTTGGGGAGAGGTGCATCTCTCCCTTTCGCAAAAGGGAGACTGCCGTGAGGCTGAGAGGGATTTTCCTATTCGGTCAAGTTCATGGAGAAAACCCCCCTTAATCCCCCTTTCGCCAAAGGGGGACATTAAAACACTCTACCGATTACTTAAAATCTCCAGAATGACAATGAATTGTTTGACTTCGTGCGCCGCCTTTATCTATAATAGTATGCCGTTGCTCAGAGCGGCAAACATGCCCGAGTGGCGCAACGGTAGCGCAACCGACTTGTAATCGGTAGGTTAGCGGGTTCGAGTCCCCTCTCGGGCTCTGTCTAACTAAAGTGTTGGCATCTGGAGGGGTGCCGGAGCGGTTAATCGGAACAGACTGTAAATCTGTCGCCCTAAGGGCTTCACTGGTTCGAATCCAGTCCCCTCCACCACTAAAATACATCATCCCGCAAGCGAATCAATCAAGCCCCGTAAAAAGTGTTTTAGACATCAAAAAAGGAGAGAGGTTTAGCCTCTTCCTTTTTATTTCGCTGAAGCTACCACCAATTATGGTGTGACGACAATCGATGCCCTGAAATTGGGAAGTTCTGCGAAGTGATAATAGAACGTTCCCACCTGGTCGAATGTATATTCGACCCACGGGTTTGAAGTCAGCAGGCCGCCGAGTAACCCTGGAACATCACTGACCAGTGTGCGGTCTTCATGGCCTACCGGCGTCCAGCGCACGGTTGTGCCGACCTTGACCCTGGCGTCCAGGTCATCGACCCCGCCGAGCGGCGCATGTATTATATAGACCGCCTTGGTGGTCGCAGCGGTCCCGCTAGAGGGAGCCGGCTGGGTGGCCGTCGTTGTTGATGGCGGGATGCTGGTGGTCGGGGCGGCGGAAGTCGTGGTGGTGGTGGTGGGAGTAGTGGTTGTTGTCGGCGCGGCGGCTTTCGTTGAACCGCATCCGGAAGCCAACAGCGCCACTATCACGATGACTGCTAATAATTTAATGATCGAAGGTTTCTGGTATAACCACCGAAACGACAAAGTGCTAATGTTTAAGGTGATTTTAGGTCAGGTCTGTTAGTATCAATACGACGACTGACTTTACGCAAGACAGAATCAAAATCCATTCTGCTAAACTGCATAGGAATTGCCGTGTCGCCTATTGAAACAAGCCTTGCTGCTGGCTCTGTGGATGCTGAGGACAGCACCCGAATTGACTTCACCGGCTTCACTGTTTTAGGCATAAGTTTCCTCCATCGTTGTATGTTACCATTCTTCTTGGCGGCTGATACCAAGTTGCGTATAAATCTGCGGATGAAGTTGAATCGGAGTGCCCATCGCATCCTCAAATGCCTTCAACTGTCTCTTGAGGAGCATCGCTAAGACCTTGGCATGTTCCAGACTCATTCGAACATTCACTACCGGTACAGGAGCCATGGTGCCCCCTTGTCCAGGCGGTGCCATAGTAAAGGCTAGTTGAACCGTAAAGGGGGAGACTCCAATGCTGACACCATCAGTGTATATATTTTGCACTTCACTGTCCATGATAAGCCCTCCTCTTTTTCTTTGAGGCGGTTAGCTTATCATTACGGAGAAGGCCTGTCAATATTAGTATCTACTCTTATGGGATGATTACCTAATTTAAAATATAAATAAACATTCCATTACTACCTTAATCTATGACATTCCGTAATTTAATTGATTGCTTGATCATGTAACATCGACTCCTTCAGAGTCAAACGAAACTCAACTCTTTTTGTCCTTGTCGCTCTTGAAAGAATCGGCCACGCTCTTGCCGAAGTCCTCGGCAGCTTTGCCCACGTCGCGGAATTTGGCTTTTACATCCTCATCCTTGAAGCGCCCGGCGAAAGTCCTGGCTGACTCTGCCGCCGATTGCCCGAAATCTTTAGCCTTGGCTTTGAGCTCGGGGTCGTTGAATATCTGGCCGAGGGCGGCGCCGAAGGACTCGAACATATCGCCGAAGTTATCGGCGGAAGTTTTTTTGCCTTTTTTCCCTGCGTCCGTCATGATAACCTCCTTATAGTTACCTGGTAATTCTAAGTCCTCTCCCAGCGTGATGCAACATGCTCTGTTTTCTTCTGCAAAAGTTCAGAAACATATTGGACTCTCTGGGAGGTGAAGATGGGGAGTCCGGATGAAGCAAATCTATGTAGAAAGTTATTACCGGAGCGGCTATA
>QZJY01000051.1 GCA_003597995.1 Dehalococcoidia bacterium | reverse complement strand
CTATAGCCGCTCCGGTAATAACTTTCTACATAGATTTGCTTCATCCGGACTCCCCATCTTCACCTCCCAGAGAGTCCAATATGTTTCTGAACTTTTGCAATGGGGTTGTCGTGGTTTTATACAGACACCCTCGCCACGTTGTTAGGAGGTAACGATAGAAATTACACTCATCGCGCTCAGGTGCCGTTTAGTATTAGTATATTTAGTATATATTGATGAAGAAGGATTTAACATACCGCGTCTCTGGTCAGGCATAGTATTCGGCTCATCCACACGGAGGGAATGAAGATAAGGGAGGGCTGCTTTATCTCTGGACGCGCTGGAAGCAATAATCCCACTCAGCGATAATCAACGTGCATATATAATGTATAAGCATTGGCTGGCGGTTATCAGTGACACAACTCGCCATTTCCTGTATAATACTTTTTACATTTTGGCAGGCGAAAACATAACAGCGGCAAAAATCAGGCACAGTTCACGCCTGAAATAAAGCTAGCAGAAATGCGGGGGTCTAGAGCTTCCGAGCTTGACAAGCCCCGCGAGGCTGTGTTACACTTTCCAATTGCGTTTGTCAGACACCATTAGCGGCTGTAGCAGGGTATCTTAGACCTGCCGGCCCTGGAGTTTAACAAAGGATGAGCTTGGGCTCATCCTTTGAATTGTGGGAGTAAAGGGGAAAAAAGATTGCCCACTATCAATCAACTGGTCAGGAAGGGGCGTCACACGGTCTCGAAGAAGACCAAAACGCCGGCATTGAGGTTTACCCTTAATGCGCTAAAACATAAGCTGGTGCGCCGCAAGAAGAGCGCTCCGCAGAAGCGCGGCGTTTGCGTGCAGGTCAAAACCATGACGCCCAAAAAGCCTAACTCCGCTCTGCGCAAGATCGCCCGCGTCAGGCTGACCAACGGCATCGAGGTCACGGCCTACATCCCGGGCGAAGGGCATGAGCTGCAGGAGCACTCGGTGGTGCTTATACGCGGCGGACGCGTGCCCGACCTACCAGGGGTGCGCTATCACATCATTCGCGGCACTCTGGATACCACCGGTGTCGCCAATCGCAAACAGGGTCGCAGCAAATACGGCGCCAAGAGAGCCAAGGGCGGCGCTGAAGCGGCTAAAGCCAAGGCCTAGGAGGGAACATGCCTCGTCGCGCATTTGTAAAACGAAGAAAAGTAGAAGCTGACCCCAAGTACAACAGCGAACTGGTAACGGTTTTCATCAGGAAAATCATGCTGGGCGGCAAGAAAAGTACCGCTCAGAGTGTTTTCTATGGGGCGATGGATATCATGCAGGAGAAGGAAGGCAAAGAGCCGCTTTCCATACTGCAACAGGCTGTCACCAACGCCACCCCGCTCCTGGAAGTCCGGCCACGCCGTGTGGGCGGCGCCAACTACCAGGTGCCCGTAGAGGTGCGCAAGGGGCGCGACGTGGCACTGGCCCTGCGCTGGATAATCAAGGCCAGCCGCGAGCGCAGCGGCAAATCCATGGCCGAAAAGCTGTCATCCGAACTCCTGGATGCCTCCAAGGGACAGGGGGCGGCGGTCAAGAAGCGCGAAGAGACTCACAAGATGGCCGAAGCCAACCGGGCTTTCGCCCACTATAAATGGTAAGTAATTAGGGAGCTATAAGATTAGCACCCACGTTTTAGATAAGGATTCAGGTTCCAGAAATATGGTTGAAAGTTTCTCTAAAGAAAAGATACGCAACATAGGCATCATTGCCCATATCGATGCCGGTAAGACCACTACTACCGAGCGTATCCTTTTCTATACGGGCCGCACCTATAAAATCGGTAATATAGACGAAGGTACCACGGTAATGGACTGGATGGAACAGGAACGCGCCCGCGGCATTACCATCTGCTCTGCCGCCACCACCTGTGAGTGGAAGGGCCACCGCTTCAATCTTATCGACACCCCCGGACATGTGGATTTCACGGCCGAGGTAGAGCGCAGCCTGCGCGTGCTGGATGGTGGCGTTGTCGTTTTCGACGGCGTGGCCGGCGTAGAAGCTCAGAGCGAAACCGTCTGGCGCCAGGCCGACCGTTATGGCGTGCCGCGCATCTGTTTCGTCAACAAACTGGACCGCACCGGCGCTGACTTTTTCCGCTGTGTCGGCATGATAGAGACCCGTCTCAAAGCAAAACCGATTGTTATACAGCTTCCCCTCGGTAAGGAATCTACCTTCCGCGGCATGATTGACATGGTTGAAGGCAAGGCTATCATATACGAAGGCCCTAAGCCGGAAGATCCCCCTACGATAGCAGAGATCCCCGCTGCGGAACAGGCCAACTACGAGGAACATCGCCAGAAGATGATTGAGCGTCTGGGCGAAGCCGACGATCATATCATGAATGCTTACCTCGAAGGGGCGGAAATCAGCGCTGCTGATATCAAGGCAGCGCTGCGCAGGGTGGCCATCAGCGGCAAGGCTATTCCCGTGCTATGCGGTTCGTCTCTCAAAAACAAGGGTGTGCAACCGTTGCTAGACGCCGTTATAGACTATTTACCGTCGCCGCTGGATAAGCCGGTTACCGAGGCTATTGATATCAAAACCGGCAATAAAGTAAACTGCCCTACCGTAGATGATGCTCCTTTAGGGGCGCTGGCCTTCAAAATCGTGTCCGATCCTTTTGTAGGTCGTCTGGTTTACCTGCGTATTTATTCCGGCACGATAACAGCCGGTACCACTGTGTTAAATTCAACGCGTGACAATAAAGAACGTGTTGGGCGGCTACTGTTGATGCACGCCAACCATCATGAGGAAATAGAATCGGCTAACGCCGGCTCTATCGTGGCCACCATGGGCAGCAAGAATACCTTCACCGGCGATACTTTATGCGATCTTTCACATCCGATTTTACTGGAGAACATCACTTTCCCGACACCGGTCATCTCCGTAGCTGTCGAACCCAAAACGCGTGCCGACCGCGACAAGATGATTGAAGGTCTTAACAAGCTGGCCGAGGAAGATCCCACTTTCAAGGTGTCGTTCAATAACGAGACGGGGCAGACAGTTATCGCCGGCATGGGCGAATTGCATCTGGATGTGCTGGTCAGCCGCTTGCTGAGTGAATTCAAGGTGGGCGCTAATGTGGGCGCGCCCAAGGTAGCTTATAAAGAAACCATTACCGCCAAATGCAAAGTGGAAGGCAGATTCGTGCGCCAGAGCGGCGGCCGCGGCCAGTATGGCCATGTGTGGGTGGAGTTTGAACCTAACACCGGAAAAGGCTTTGAATATCTTGATAAGGTCCGCGGCGGCACTTTGCCCCGCGAGTTCATCAAAGCGGCCGGCGAAGGTATTAAGGAATCTCTGGAGACCGGCGGCCTGGCCGGTTACCCGGTGATTGACGTAAAGGCCACTATAGTCGACGGTAGTTTCCATGAGGTTGACTCCAACGATATGGCTTTCAAAATGGCCGGTTCGCTAGCACTTAAGAACGCTTTGCATAAATGCAATGCTGTAATTCTTGAGCCAGTGATGAAGGTAGAGTTAGTCACCCCTGAACAGTACATGGGTGACATCATCGGAGACCTCAACTCCCGACGCGGGCGTGTAGAATCAATTGATACAACCGGGGATACCACGACCGTACATGGTATCGTCCCTCTGTCCAAGACCTTCGGCTATACCACGGATCTGCGTTCCATGACCCAGGGGCGCGCTACTTTCTCTCTCGAATTCTTTCAATATCAACAGGTGCCGGCATCTCTGGCTGAGGAACTCAAGGCCGAGCTCGTAGGCAAGACTAGTTAGTGAGGCAGGGTTAAATGACTACTACCAAGCAGAAAATACGCATAAAACTCAAGGGTTTCGATCACCGCATACTGGACCAGGCGGCGCGCCAGATAGTGGAAGCGCTGGAAAAGACCGGCGCGGTGGTAACCGGCCCGGTGCCGCTGCCGACGCGCATCAAGAAGTTCAGCGTCATCCGCAGCTCTTTCATCGACAAGGATTCCCAGGAGCAGTTCGAGGTGCGCACCCACAAACGCATTATCGATATCGTGGAGACCACGTCCAAGACCATAGACGCCCTCACCAATCTCAATCTGCCTTCAGGCGTGGGCATAGACATTAAATCGCAGTAAGGTACGACGATGATACAAGGAATTATAGGACGCAAACTGGGTACGACACAGTTCTTCGGCGAAAAGGGAAATGCCGAAGCGGCCACCATGATAGAGGCCGGCCCCTGCACGGTGGTGCAGTTGAAAACCACTGAGAGCGACGGCTATACCGCAGCCAAACTGGGTTTCGGCGCGGCCAGAAAGCTGAATTCAGTCCAGAAAGGCCAGAGCAAGGGCCTGGGTGAATTCAAGTATCTCAGGGAATTCCGCCTGGAAACGACTGAGGGCGTCAAAGTGGGCGACAAGCTGGACGTCAGCCTGTTCAAACCCGGCGACAAGATCACCGTTACGGGCATTTCCAAGGGGCGCGGTTTCGCCGGCGGCGTCAAACGTTATCATTTTCACGGCGGCCCCAAGACCCACGGCCAGTCTGACCGCAACCGCGCGCCAGGCTCCATCGGTTCCACTACCACACCCGGGCGTGTCTACAAGGGCACGCGCATGGCCGGGCACATGGGGGATGACAGAGTAACCGTGCGCAATATGGAGGTCCTCAAGGCCGACGTGGAGCGCAACCTTCTTCTGGTAAAAGGCCCTGTGCCAGGAGCCAAGAACGGACTACTTTTAATCGGTAAGTCCAGTGGGAGAAACAAGTGAACATTCCGGTTTATAACATGGCCGGCGAGGTAGTGCGCCACATCGACATCAGCGACGTGGTCTTCGCCCAATCAGCCAACGACGCAGTGGTTCACCAGGCGCTGGTGGCCCAGCGTGGCAACGCACGCCAGGGCACATCCGACACCAAGACGCGCTCGGAGGTCGCCGGCAGCACCAAGAAGCTGTACCGCCAGAAGCATACCGGGCGGGCGCGCGCCGGCTCCATCAAGAGCGGCGTCAGGCGCGGCGGCGGCATCATCTTTGGCCCTCATCCGCGCGACCTGTCGGTGGCGCTGCCCAAGAAGATGCGCCGACTGGCCATCAAGTGCGTGCTCTCGTCCAAAGCTTCAGAGCAGGGTTTGGTGGTGCTGGACTCACTCAAGCTCGACGAGCCCAAGACCAGGGATATAGTCAAGGTGATGAAAGCGCTGGGCGTAGAGAGCGCCATCCTGGCTCTTCCCGAAGTGGACGAGGTTGTCGTAAAGAGCGCGCGCAATCTGCCCCGGGTAAAGACCATGCCAGCGAGGTTGCTTAACGTGGCCGATATGCTGGCCTACGAGAAATTGCTTATGACCGAAGCTGCCCTGCGGCAGATCGAAGAGCTGTGGGGAGGGTCCGTTTAATGAAAGAGATCCAGGTCTACGAAGTACTGCGCAAACCTCTTGTTACCGAGAAGAACACCATGCTGCAAAGCCAGGGTAAATATGCCTTCGAGGTGGCCACCGGGGCCAACAAGACGCAGGTAAAACAGGCCGTGGAGAAAGCCTTCAAGGTCACCGTCACCGGGGTTAACGTGATAACAGTCCACGGGAAAACGCGCCGGGCAGGCCGGCGCACGATGACCACAGCGCCCTCTAAAAAGGCTATCGTCACACTCAAACCCGGCGACAAAATCGAGCTTTTTGAAGGCGTCTAAGGAGTAAGATAGGATATGGGCATTAGAATTTATCGCCCGACCTCGCCAGGCAGGCGGGGAATGACCGGGCTGACTTATGAAGAGATAACCAAGCAGACCCCTGAGAAAGCGCTGGTTGTCCCGCAAAAAGGGCGGGGCGGCCGCAACGTCCAGGGCAAGGTGACCGTGTGCCACCGTGGCTCCGGCGTAAAGCGCATGCTGCGTGTCATCGACTTCAAACGCGACAAAGCCGGCGTCCCCGGACGCGTGGCGGCTATCGAATACGATCCGAACCGATCTGCCAATATCGCACTGATTTTTTATGCTGACGGAGACAAGCGTTATATAGTCTCGCCGAGCGGTATGAATGTTGACGACGTAATAAAAGTCGCCGACGATGCCGATCTGAAACCGGGCAACACGCTGCCTCTCAAGAATATGCCTACCGGTACCCTCGTTCACAATATCGAGACCGAAGTGGGGCGCGGCGGCAAGCTGGTGCGTAGCGCGGGTACTGCTGCTCAACTAATGGCCAAGGAAGGCGACTATGTGCTCATCCGGCTGCCATCAGGCGAGATGCGGCGCGTGCGCGCCGAGTGCCGGGCGACGGTCGGCCAAGTGGGGAATGTGGAACACTCCAACGTAAAGATGGGCAAGGCCGGGCGCAATCGCCTCAAGGGCAAGCGGCCGACGGTGCGCGGCTCAGCCATGTCGCCACGGGACCATCCTCACGGCGGCGGCGAGGGGCGCACCCCCATCGGCATGCCGGGGCCCAAGACGCCCTGGGGCAAGCCGGCTCTGGGTTACAAAACACGCAAACCCAAGCATTCGGATAAACTGATTGTTAAGCGGCGAGGTAAATAAATGTCAAGGTCAGTAAAAAAGGGACCGGCCGTAGATGTCAAGCTGATGAAGAAGGTGGACGACGTCAACAGCTCGGGTAAAAAAGTGGTTATCAAGACCTGGGCTCGCTGGTCTACCATCCTTCCCCAGATGGTCGGTCTGAACATCGGCGTATACGACGGCCGGCGTCATGTGCCCATCTTCATCACCGAGAATATGGTGGGACACAAGCTGGGGGAGTTTGCCGCAACACGCACCTTCCGCGGGCATTCCACTAAGGTGGAAAAAATGACTCAGGTGCAGAGCTAAGGATTAGAACATGGAAGTAAAGTCGGTAGCCAAAGACACGGGGGTATCTTCGCGCAAGGTAAGGCTGTTACTGGACCTGGTGCGCGGCAAGAAGGTGGAAGAGGCGCTCGTCATGCTCAAGTTTGCCGCATCGCCTTCCGCCAAAATGGTGGCCAAGGTGGTTAAAACGGCGGCGGCCGATGCCGAGAATAATTTCCACCTGACACCGGCGGATTTGAAAATTGTTAAGATTTACGCCGACGACGCCCCCATGCTGAAGCGCTTTCAGCCGAGGGCGCGCGGTCGGGCCGATAAGGTCTTGAAACGTTCCAGCCATATTACCGTTGTAGTGGCGGAGCAGGAGGGTTAATGGGGCGCAAAGTTCATCCGATGGGGTTCCGTCTTGGCATCATCCGGGACTGGCAGTCCAAGTGGTATGATGACAAGCATTACGCTGAATTCATCCTGGAGGATGTCAAGCTCAGGCGGGCCGTGCAGTCCAAGTACAATGACGCCGGTATTTCGCTGGTGGAAATCGAGCGCCAGGGGGGCAAGGTGGGGGTTACCATTCATACCTCCCGCCCCGGCATAGTCATAGGCCGCGGCGGTCAGCGCGTCGAAGAGATGCGCCAGTACCTGGAGGGCGTGCTGGGCGGCAAGAAGATACAGCTGGATATCCGCGAGATACGCCAGCCGGAACTTGATGCCTATCTGGTAGCCCGCTCGGTGGCCGAGCAGATGGAACGCCGCGTGGCCTACCGCCGCGCCATGAAACAGAGCATTTTCCGCACGCTGCAGGCAGGCGCCAAGGGTATGAGAATCCTTTGCTCGGGACGTCTGGGAGGCGTGGAAATCGCGCGCCGCCAGCTGATGCATCAGGGACGCGTGCCACTGCAAACACTGCGTGCGGATGTGGATTATGGATTTACCGAGGCGCACACCACGCTGGGGCGCATTGGTGTCAAGGTATGGATTTACCGCGGCGATATCTTCCCTGCGGTTGAAGCGGCTGAAGAAGTGACGGTTGTCGAGGCGCCTGTGGTTAGCACAACGGCCCCCGCCGTAGCTCCTGTGGCCGCGCCGACCAAGGATTTGACGATGGCCGAAGCGGTGGCGCGTATGGCCGAAGCTCCGGTCAAAGATGTAACCGAAGCCCCTGCCGCCGCGGTCAAGAAACCCAGGACACGCAAGAAAGCCGTCGAAGCTCCCGCCGTCGAGGTGAAAACCGTAGAGGAGACAGCGGCCAAGTCTGAGGTTGCCAAAGAAGCCGAAAAGAAGGCCAAACCTCGTGCCAAAAAGGTTGAAGCTGCACCGATAAAAGCCGAGAAAAAAGCGGAAGAGAAACCGCCTAAAGCCAAAATCGCTAAGGCTAAGACCGAATCCGTCAAGGAATCCAAATCCAAGGCTAAAAAAGAAGAATAGCGGGGTCACAGACTCTGTACAGTTAGAGGGAACCAGATGTTACAACCAAAACGAGTAAAATTTAGAAAAACGCACAAGGGCCGCCGTAGCGGCGGCGCTCATGCCGGAGCGACGCTGGCTTTCGGGGAATATGCGCTGCAGGCGACGGGGTCGGCCTGGATGACCGCCCGCCAGATTGAGGCCGCCCGCCGCGCCATCGTGCGCAGCGTGCGCCGCGGCGGCAAGGTGTGGATACGCGTCTTCCCGGACAAACCGGTCACCTCGAAACCGGCTGAAACGCGCATGGGAGGCGGCAAAGGCGCTCCCGACCACTGGGTAGCTGTCATCAAGTCCGGACGCATACTGTTCGAACTGGGCGGCGTCGACCACGATACCGCCAAGGAAGCCATGCGGCTGGCGTCTTATAAACTGCCCTTCGACACTCGTTTCGTCGCCAGGGAAATCATCGGCGGCGCGGTGGCCAAAGGAAAGGAGTTAAGCGCCGTTGAAGATTAAAGACGTACGTCTCCTCAGCGATGAGGAAATGAAAAAGAAAATCGATGATACGCACAGGCAGCTATTAGACCTGCGCTTCAAGGCCGCCACCAAGCAAATCAAGAATCATCGTGAGATACCCGGAGCCAGGCGCGATATTGCCCGCATCAAGACCGCCAAACGCGAACGCGAACTGGGCATAAGGCAGGACTAGCTATGGCAAATGTGAAAAGCATGATCGGCATGGTGGTCAGCACCAAGATGAATAAAACGGTGGTGGTGGCTGTTGAAAAGCAGAAGCAGCATCCGCTGTATCGCAAGACCTACCGCATAATGGTGAAATATCTGGCTCACGATGAGACTGGCGCATGCAAGCTGGAAGACAAAGTGCGCATCGTGGAAACGCGTCCGCTATCCAAGCTGAAGCGCTGGCGCGTAGCCGAGATACTCAGCCGCGGCGAAGTGCCCGAGGTCAGGCCTGAGGAAGTAAAGTAAAAAGGATACTATCGTGATTAAACCTTATACCAGACTGAGAGTGGCGGATAACACCGGGGCCCGCCAGATAATGTGCATTAATATTCCGGGCGGCACCGGGCGCAAGGATGCCCATGTGGGCGACGTCATCTCCTGCGCCGTCAAAAAAGCCACGCCCGACGCCGTAGTGAAAAAGGGCGAGGTAGTGCAGGCGGTCATCGTACGCGTAGCGCAGCCCTATCGCCGCCCCGACGGCTCGTATATCCGCTTCGACGATAACGCCGGCGTTATCCTGACGGACAAGAACAACCCCAAGGGCACCCGTATCTTCGGCCCGGTGGCCAGGGAGCTCAGGGAGAAGAATTTTACCAAGATAATTTCACTGGCGCCAGAAGTACTTTAGGTGGTTTAGTATTATGAATATCAAAAAGAACGACACCGTACTGGTGATCGCAGGCAAGGACAGGGGAAAGAAGGGCAAGGTGCACTTCGCTTACCCCCGTGAAGACAAGGTGCTGGTCGACGGTGTGAACATTATCAAGAAGCACACTAAACCGAAGGGCCAGGCCAGACAGGCGGGCATTATCGAGCGCGAAGCTCCGCTGGACGTCTCCAACGTCATGTTGCTGTGCCCGAAGTGCAACAAGCCGGCGCGCATCGGCCAGAAGACGCTGGACGACGGCAAGCGCGTGCGTTACTGCAAGGTCTGCCAAGAGGTGTTGGACTAATATGTCAAGACTGCATGATAAATACCGCAAGGACGTCGTGCCGGCCCTTATCAAGAAGAGCGGTTATTCAAACGTGATGCGGGTGCCGCGCATTCAGAAGGTCGTGCTCAACATAGGCGCTGGCGAGGCTGTCACCAACGCCAAGGCCATCGAGGCCGCCCAGGCGGACATGGCCGCCATTTCCGGACAGCATCCCATCGTGCGCCGCTCCACCAAATCCATCTCGGCTTTCAAACTAAGGGTAGGCATGCCAGTCGGCGTCAAGGTAACGTTGCGGGGCGAGCGCATGTACGAATTTCTGGACAAGCTCATCAGCATCGTGCTTCCCCGCATCCGCGAGTTTGCCGGCGTGCCCAACAGTTGGGACGGGCGCGGCAACTACACGCTGGGTTTTAAGGAACAAACCGTTTTCCCTGAGATAGAATTCGAAAAAGTAGACAAGCTGCGTGGCCTGGAGGTCTCCATTGTCACCACTGCGGGAACGGACGAGGAAGGACGCCAGCTGCTTGAGCTACTGGGCATGCCTTTCACTAAGGACTAAGGAACGAGGTAAAAATGGCTAAGACATCAGAAATCGTAAAAGCAAAACGCCCGACCAAATACCGCGTGCAGCAGCATAACCGCTGCCACCTGTGCGGGCGCTCGCGGGGTTACATTCGCTTGTTTGGTTTATGCCGCATCTGCTTCCGCAGGATGTCCCTTTCGGGGCAGATACCCGGCGTACGCAAATCCAGCTGGTAAACCCATAGAAACGGAGGAAGAAGCGGATGGCAGTAAGTGATCCCATAGCCGATATGTTAACCCGGATTCGGAACAGTGCCATGGCACGGCACGACAGCGTGAGCATGCCGTCTTCCAAGATGAAGCTCAACATCGCCAAGATATTAAAGCAGGAAGGCTATATCAGCGGCTATGAAGTGGGGGGCACCGGCACCGAGCGGGAGTTAAAAATCACACTCAAGTATCAGGAGCGCAACAAACCCATGATTACCGGGCTGAAGCGCATGAGCAAGCCTGGCTTGCGCCTGTACGTTCAGCGCAACGAGATCCCGCGCGTTTACGGCGGCATGGGCATCGCTATACTATCCACATCGCGCGGCGTGGTCCCCAGCTATAAAGCCTGGAAACAGGGTCTCGGCGGCGAGCTCCTGTGCTATATCTGGTAAGTAGAATTTGAGGTTTGAATTATGTCCAGAATAGGTCGCATGCCAATAACAGTGCCATCGGGAGTGGTGGTCAGTATTAAGGGGAATGAGGTCAGTGTCAAGGGCTCCAGAGGCGAGCTCAAGCGGGTCATCAGCCCGGATATGAAGCTCACCCTGGAGGACGGCAAACTCTTGGTGGCGCGCCCATCGGACGACAAGACCCACCGCGCCCTGCACGGCCTGACGCGCAGCCTGCTGTTCAATATGGTCGAGGGCGTTACCAAGGGTTACGAGAAGAACCTCGAAATCGTGGGGGTGGGCTTCCGCGCTGAAAAAGAGGGTGCCGATGTCAATCTTCGCGTGGGCTTCACCCATACCGTCAGCGTCAAACCACGCCCCGGCATAACGCTGGATGTGGACGCCAAGAATCTGAACGTCAAAGTATCAGGTATCGATAAAGAAACTGTCGGCCAGACGGCCGCCGAAATCCGACGCATCCGTCCACCGGATGCTTACAAGGGTAAGGGCATCCGCTACGCCGGCGAGACCGTGAAGCTCAAGCCGGGCAAGGCCGGCAAGGCTGTCGGTGGAGGTAAAACGAAATAATGGCCAAGCTTAGTACCAGAAAAGCGCGCCAGACGAGACATGCCCGCATCCGCGCCACGCTCAAAGGCACGGCGGCGCGTCCCCGGTTGTGCGTCTTCCGCAGCTTGCAGCACATTTACGTCCAGGTTATAGACGATGAGCAGGGTCACACGCTGACCTCGGCTTCGACGCTAGAGCCTGAAATCGCCAAGAAGGTGGACGGCAAGAAAAAAGCCGAGCAGGCCAGCGTCATCGGCGCCACCGTGGCCGAAAGGGCCCTTAAAGCCGGCGTCAAACAGGTGGTGTTCGACCGCGGCGGCTACAAGTATCATGGCCGTGTCAAGAGCCTGGCCGAGGCTGCCCGCAAAGCCGGGCTGGAATTCTAAAAGGACGGAACGAAGTGGCTAAGGAAAGCATTTCCAGAAGTAAAATCGACGCAACCGAGCTGGCGTTAAACGACAAGCTCATCTATATCAACCGCGTCTCTAAAGTCCTCAAGGGCGGCAAGCGTCTCAGCTTCGCCGCGCTGGTGGTCAGCGGGGACGGGGCGGGCCATGTGGGCATCGGCCTGGGCAAGTCCAACGAAGTCCCGGAGGCCATCAACAAGGCCAATGCTGTGGCCCATAAGCACCTTATCAACGTGCAGATGGCCGGCAACACCATTCCTTACGAGGTGACCGCCAAGTTCGGCGCCGCCCAGGTGCTACTCAAGCCGGCAGCGCCGGGCATTGGTATCATTGCAGGCGGCAGCGTGCGCGCGGTGGTGGAAGCGGCGGGCATCAAAGATATCCTGACCAAATCGCTCGGCAGCGCCAATAAGGCCAACGTGGCCAAGGCCGTCATGCTGGCTCTTTCCAGCCTGAAGGACCCCAAGAAGGAACTGGCCAAGCGCAAGGGTGAAGAAAAGCCGCAGGAGGCCAGCGGTGGCTAAACTTAAAGTTACGTGGATTAAAAGCGATATCGGCTATGCCGAAGACCAGAAGCGCACTATCCAGTCTCTGGGGCTGAGGCGGCTCAACCAGAGCGTGGTTCATGAAGATTCCGTCTCCCTGCGCGGCATGGTTGTCAAGGTGAGGCACCTGGTCAAAGTCGAGGAGGTGTCTTGATGAAGCAGAACGAACTGTCACCCGCCGAGGGCTCACACAAGGCGCACAAGCGCGTCGGGCGCGGCGCGGGCAGCGGGCACGGCACATTCTCCGGGCGCGGCTGCAAGGGGAACAAAGCGCGCGCCGGTTTCGGCGTGAGGCCCGGTTTCGAAGGCGGCCAGATCCCTATTATCAAGCGCCTGCCCGAGAAGCGCGGCTTTACCAACTTGTTCAAGAAGGACGTGAGCGTCATCAACGTTTCCGCCCTCAATTGCTTCGACGCGGGCAGCGAAGTGACTACTGAAACTCTGCTTGCCGAAGGACTTATCAAATCAAAGACGCTGCCGGTTAAAATACTGGCCGGTGGCGATATCGACCGGGCGCTAAATGTAAAAGTGAGCAGCTATTCGGCGGCGGCCAAGGCCAAAATAGAAGCTGCCGGCGGTACTGCGGAGGAGGTCGCCTAATGGCGCAAAAAGCGTCGTCCAGGCCGCGTCTCATCCAGGCCATGATAGACGCCTTCAGCCTGCCGGACCTGCGGCGTCGTCTCCTTATAACCCTCGGCATCCTGGTGGTGTTCCGCTTCGTGGCTCACGTGCCCGTACCCGGCATAGATGCCACAGCCCTGAAGGACGTGTTCCAGAACAGTCCCCTGCTGGGCATGCTGGACATGTTCAGCGGAGGCGCGCTCAAGAACTTCAGCGTGGCGGCTATGGGGGTGTACCCGTACATCACCGCCAGCATCGTCATCACGCTGATGACGCCTATCATACCTGCGTTGCAGCGCCTGGCCGAGGAAGGCGAGAGCGGGCGCAACAAGATTAATACCATCACGCACTGGCTGATGGTGCCGCTGGCCGGACTTTCCGGTTACGGCCAACTGGTATTGCTGCAAAATTCGGGCGCGGTCGCCAGTAGCGATGGTCTTTCAACCTTTGCCATCATACTGTCGCTTATCGCAGGCTCCATGTTCTGCGTCTGGCTGGGCGAGCAGATTACTTCTTATGGCATCGGCAATGGCGTGTCCATCATCATTTTCGCTGGCATCATGGCGTCGTTACCTGAGCAAATCGGCGAGGGTTACCTGGCGGGGCAGCAGGGACAGGTGACGGGGCTGATCGTCTTCATCATCATCAGCCTGCTGACAGCGTTCTTCATCGTCATCTTCACCGAGGCGCACCGGCGCATACCCGTGCAATACGCCAAGAGCGTCTACCGCGGCGGGCGCATGTACCGCCAGAGCGGTTCGAGCTACATACCCATGCGCGTCAATACCGCCGGCATGATTCCGCTCATCTTCGCCATGGCCATGGTGACCTTTCCCGGCATCATCGCCAACTGGTTCGGCGGGACTCAAGCGGGCACTGATTTCGCCAGCCAGGTGGTACGGGTGTTCAGCTCAAGCACGGCACCGCCCTTGGGGCTGATTTACTGGGGCCTTTACTTCCTGCTAGTGGTAGGTTTTTCTTTCTTCTATACCACCGTTATTTTCCAACAGCAGGATCTGCCAAACGTGCTGCAGCGTCAGGGAGGTTTCGTTCCTGGCATCCGTCCCGGCAAACAGACTGCAACCTATCTGAACGATGTCATCATGCGCATCACCTGGGCCGGCGCTCTTTTCCTGGCGCTGGTGGCCATCGTGCCCTTTATCGCCCGCTCGTTGACCAGCGTGCAGGTATTGCAACTTTCCAGTTCCGGCATGCTCATCGTGGTAGGCGTGGTGCTGGATACCATGAAACAGATGGAAGCTCAACTGGCTATGCGCCGCTATGAAGGCTTCATCAAGTAGAGAGTGAGTTTGGCTAAAGAGCAAGGGGTTATAGTTATTTTTCTGGGGGCGCCGGGCGCCGGCAAGGGAACGCAGGCGGCGGGTGTAGCCCGCAAAATGGAAATGGCGCACATCTCTTCCGGAGACCTGTTCCGCCAGGCGGTGGAGAGAGGAGACGAACTGGGGCGCAGGGTAAAAAGCTATATGGAAAAAGGGGCGCTGGTACCCGACGAAATCACTATCGAGATGGTGCTCGACAGGCTGGCGCAGCCCTCCAAACAAAAAGGAGTTATTCTGGACGGCTTTCCACGTAATCTGGTGCAGGCCGAGAGCCTGGATGGGGCGCTCAAGGAACAGGGTAAAGCCGTGAATTCGGTGGTTTATATCCGCGTGGCGCAGCCTGAACTGGTGCGGCGGTTGTCGACCCGCTGGCTGTGCAAGCGCTGCCAGACACCCTACTCAAAGGATGGGGGGGTGGGCGATGTGGCTGCCTGTCAGAAGTGCGGTGGAGAGCTCTACCAGAGAGCGGACGATTCGTCGGAAACGGTAAAGAAGCGCCTGGAGGTGTACTTCCGGGATACCGCGCCGCTCATCGATTATTACCGCAGGCATGGTAAGTTGATTGAGATAGATGGCGAAGGTGATGTGAAAAGCGTCACCGGTCGCATAGCGAACGCCGTCGGCGGACGGACGTAAGATGGCCATAGGCATTAAGGGAGAACGCGAACTGGAGGCGATGCGCAGGGCTGGACGTATGGTGGCACTGGTGCTGGATGTGCTTAAGAACAGCATGCGGGCCGGCATGAAGACCAGCGAGCTGAATGAAATCGCGGAGAGAGAGCTTAAGGCGCTGGGAGGCCGCTCTTCTTTCAAGGGTTACCGCGGCTACCCTGCCAGCGTATGCGTCTCCATCAACGATGAAATAGTGCATGGCATACCGGGCAACCGGATTATAAAAGAAGGCGATATCGCCTCACTGGATTTCGGGGCTGTCGTGGACGGATATCAGGGAGACGCCGCCATCACCGTCATGGTGGGTGAGGTGGGGTTGCTGGCCAGCGGGCTGGTAAAAGCCACAGAGGAGGCGCTGGCGGCAGGGATAGCGGCGGCCAGGGCAGGCGGGCGGCTGGGGGACGTTTCATCCGCCATCCAGCGTTATGCCGAGTCGCGCGGTTTCTCGGTGATTCGAGAGTACACCGGGCACGGCATCGGGCGCGAGATGCACGAAGACCCGCTGGTGCCCAATTTCGGAGAACCCGGCACGGGGCCAGAACTGAAGAAGGGCATGACGCTGGCGCTCGAGCCAATGCTGACCACCGGCGGCTGGCGCACCAGGGTTGGCCGGGATAACTGGGTGGTATCGACGGTTGACGGCAGTTTGTCTGCCCATTTCGAGCACACGGTGGTGGTCACCGCGGACAAGGCTGAAATCCTGACCAGGGTATAATAAAGGAAATTATGACGAAGAAAGAAGCCATCGAGGTAGAAGGAACGGTAGTGGAGGCGCTGCCTAACGCCACCTTTCAGGTGAAGCTGGCTAACGGGCATACCGTGCTGGCGCATATCTCGGGCAAGATAAGAGTACATTACATAAGGGTGCTGCCCGGCGACAAGGTGCTGGTGGAGCTTTCTCCTTACGACCTGACGCGCGGGCGTATCACTTACCGTTTTAAATAGACTGCTATTCAAGGGAAGGAATGACATGAAAGTCAGGGCATCGGTTAAGACACAGTGTGAAAAATGCAAGATTATCAAGCGCAAGGGCGTAGTACGCAATATCTGCACTAACCCCAAGCACAAGCAGCGTCAGGGTTAGGTTGGTCTAGAGGGAGGATTAGATGGCACGTATAGCCGGGGTGGATTTACCCAAAGAAAAACAGGCCTGGGTCTCACTACAATACCTTTACGGCGTCGGTCCGGCGCGGGCTTTCCAGATTTTGAAAGCCACCAAGGTAAAGGCCGAGACCAAGATGGATGAGCTTTCCGAAGCGGAACTCAACCGCATCCGCGAGTATATCGACCGCGAGTTCCGCGTCGAGGGCGAGCTGCGCAAGGAAGTTAATCTTAACATTAAGCGCCTGATAGATATCGGTTCTTACCGTGGCCTGCGCCACAGGAGGGGACTACCTGTGAGGGGGCAGCGCACGCGCACCAACGCCCGCACGCGCAAGGGCAAGCCCAAGACGGTAGCCGGGCGCGGACAGAAGCGCGGCGCCAAGAAGTAATCAATTTAAGTTGAGATATAACTAGGAGTAACACATGGCACAGACGACTAAAAAGACAACCAGGAAACGCGAAAAGAAGGTCGTACCTTCCGGGCGGGCCTATGTTCAGGCCACCTTTAACAATACCATCGTCACGCTGACCGACCTGCAGGGGAATGTCATCTCCTCCTCCAGCGCCGGAGCATCGGGCTTCAAAGGCTCGCGCAAAAGCACGCCCTATGCTGCCCAGATGGCAGCCACCACCGCGGCGCGCAAGGCCATGGATGCAGGATTGAAACAGGTGGAGGTGTTCGTCAAGGGCCCCGGCAGCGGCCGCGAAGCGGCTATCCGTTCGCTGCAGGCCTCAGGCCTGCACATTACCAGCATTCGTGATGTCACGCCGGTGCCGCATAACGGCTGCCGTCCGCCCAAAAGGAGGCGCGTATAAACTATGGCCAGATATACTGAAGCGAAATGCCGTTTATGCCGCCGTAGCGGGGAGAAACTCTTCCTGAAAGGCGACAAATGCGTCACCAAGTGCACCTATGACAAGCGCCCCAAGGCTCCGGGGCCGCAGCTTTCACGCCGCCGCCGCCTCTCCGACCGCGGCATGCAACTGCGTGAAAAGCAGAAGGTGCGCTATAGTTACGGCGTGCTCGAGCGCCAGTTCCGTCGCTTTTTTGCCGAGGCCGAGCGGCAAAGCGGCATCACCGGCGAGAATCTGATGGTTCTCCTTGAAAAGCGACTGGACAATGTCATCTATCGGCTGGGTTTTGCCGATTCGCGGGCTCAAGCGCGGCAACTGGTGCAGCACGGGCACTTCCTGGTCAACGGCAAGCGCACCGATATTCCGTCCTTCCTGGTGAAGGAAGGCGACATCATCGGCTGGCATGAGACGAGCAAAAAAAGCGCTTACTTCAAGCTGGTAGCAGAGAGCATGGGCAGTAAGGTAGTTGCTCCGTGGCTCAGCCTGGATAAAACGCCGATGGTCGGACGCGTCATCAGCCTGCCTACGCCAGGCGACGTGGAAACTAAGTACGATATGGCTTCGGTAGTCGAGTACTACTCGCGCTAGAAGCTGAGGGAGGCCATTTTGGCGAGCCTATCTATACCCAAGATTGAAAATGTAGAGTCCGGCGAAAAATACGGGCGTTTTGTGGCGGAACCACTGGAGAAGGGCTTCGGCGCGACGCTGGGCAATGCCCTGCGCCGCGTGCTGCTGCGCTATCTCCCCGGAGCTGCCGTAACCCGCGTGCGCATCGAAGGCATCCAGCACGAGTTTTCACCTATCCCCAACGTCAAGGAAGACGTGCTGGACTTCGTGCTGAATGTCAAATCGCTCAAGCTGAAACCCGTCACGGGACAACCCGGCAAGCTCTATCTCGAAAAAGAGGGTGAGGGCGAGGTGCATGCCTCCGATATCACCTCTTCTATGGACTTCGAGATAGTCAACCCCGACCTTTACCTGGCCACTCTCAGCGGCAAGAACGCTCGTCTCTCCGTGGAGATGGACGTTGAGCTGGGCATGGGCTACCAGACAGCCGGCGGGGCCGACAACCTGCCCATCGGGACTATACCGGTGGACGCCATTTTTACGCCGGTACGCAAGGTGAACTTCACCACAGAGCCGCTGCATCTGGGGCGCGAGACCAGCCAGGAAAAACTGACGCTTGAGATTTGGACCGACGGCACGCTGGCCCCATCCAGGGCTATCAGCCGCGGCGCCAACCTGCTGGTGGAGCAGCTCAAGCCGATGGTGGACTACGGGCGCGCTTCGGACATCGATGACGAGAAGAAGGCCATCCGCGCCTCCATCCCGGACGATCTCTACAACATGCCGGTGGAGAAGCTGGACCTTTCCGTGCGCGCCATGAACTGTTTACGCCGCAGCGGCATCAATACGGTGGGCGAACTGGTCAGCCTGGGCGAAAAAGAGCTCCTGTCGCTGCGCAACTTCGGGCAGAAGTCGCGCCAGGAAGTCGAGGAAAAGCTCACCGGTCTGGGACTGGCTTTCCCCAAGGCGACTGAGCCTGCCGATGAAGAAGCCCCGCAAGAGGAAGAAGCGCCCAAGAAAGCGGCACGCAAGAAGAAGTCCGCGGAATAATAGGACCGCTAACAATTCAATACCTAATCTAGTCAAGGTGAGGATATATGAGTCATAACGTTTCAGGCAGAAAATTCGACCGGCCGACGGCGCACCGCACGGCTATGTACCGCAACCTGGTGATGAACCTGATGGACAGCGAGAAGATTGTCACCACCGAGGCCAAGGCCAGGGAAATCCGCAACATGGCGGAAAAGATAATTACCCTGGGTAAGAAAGGCGACCTTTCCGCGCGCCGCCGCGCCCTGGCCTTCATCTACGACGAATCCGTGGTGGAAAAGGTCTTCGGCGACATCGCCAAGCGTTACGCCGAGCGCAAGGGCGGCTACACGCGCATTACCAAGCTGGCGCCGCGCCTGGGCGACGGCGCTCCCATGGCGCAGCTGGAGTTGGTGAAGTAGCTATGACCCCGGCATTGTCATCGTGCGAGGCAGGCGCAAGAGTGTCCGGCGAGGTTGATTTGCCCGCCGGTAAGTTGACGCGTTTCGCGCTGGTGCTGGAGTATGATGGGACGCGCTATGCCGGCTCGCAGGTACAGGACAAACTGCCTACCATCCAGTCTCCGAGCTTGAGAGGGCTCTGTTGGCCTTAACAGGCGAAGAGATTCGCGTGAGTTTAGCCGGGCGCACAGATGCCGGCGTGCACGCGCGCGGTCAAGTGGTGAGTTTCAAAACTGCGTCTTCCCTCCCTGAAAAGACTTTCGTCAGCGGGCTGAACCACTTTTTACCGGCTGACATAGCGGTAAAATCAGTTCGCCGGGTTGAAGAAGCTTTTGACCCCCGGCGCCATGCTTTAAAACGTGAATATGAGTATTTTATCCTGAACTCCAGCACCCGCTCGGCTGTGTGGCACGGGCGGGCTTACCAGGTGGCGGGACGCATCGACGTCGAGGCTATGAATAAGGCGTGCTCCCTACTTTTGGGGGAACACGATTTCGCCTCATTCGCTTCAAGCCCGGAAGAGCCTGGGAAAAGCACTGTCCGCTGCATGTACGAGGCTTCCGTGAGGCGCGAGGGCGATATGGTTGTCGTCAGGCTGGTGGCCAGCGCCTTTTTGCTGCACCAGGTGCGCAACACGGTGGGCGCGCTGCTCAGGGTCGGGCAGGGCAAGATGACACAGAGTGAGTTTCAGGGTATAATTAACCTTCGTGAGTTCGGCCTGGCGGAGCCTACTGCGCCTGCCTGCGGCCTGTATTTGAACAAGGTGTATTACAGCAACAATTTTGAGGAAGGCTTTTAATGAAAACCTACAGCGTCAAGGCAAAAGAAATTAAGCGCGAGTGGCATGTCATCGACGCCTCGGGCAAGATACTGGGCAAGGTGGCCGCCGAGGCTGCCGGACTGCTCATGGGCAAGGGCAAGGCCATGTTCACGCGCAACATTGATACCGGCGACTATGTGGTGGTCACCAACGCATCTAAAATAAAAGTAACCGGCAAAAAGCTCGAGCAGAAGATGTACTACCGCCACTCCGGCTATCCGGGCGGCTTCCGCGCCGTCCCACTGGCGGAGATGCTCGAAAAGAAACCCGGGATGGTTATCGAAGAGGCGGTCAAAGGCATGCTGCCACAGAACAAGCTGGGCGATGCCATGATTAAAAAGCTTAAAGTATACGCCGGCGCGGAGCATCCGCATACCGCCGCAATAGCAGCCGCCAAAAAGGCTGAGGCTTAAAGGGGGATATGAGTGGTTAAAAAGACTTATTCCGGTGGAACCGGCAGACGCAAGACCGCAGTGGCGCAGGTAAGGCTGAGCGCCGGTACTGGCACTATCACAGTGGACGGCAAGAGCTACGAAGAGCGCTTCCCGCGCTTCGACCATCGCCAGTCTATCCTTAAGCCTCTAATGGTGACCGAGACTTCCGCCAAGTATGATATCGTCGTCAAGGTATCGGGCGGTGGCAGCACCGGCCAGGCCGACTCCATCGCGCTGGGCATTTCCCGCGCCCTTCTCAAGGAAGACGAAAAGCATAAGGCCATCCTGCGCAAGGAAGGTATGCTTACCCGCGACCCCAGGGCCAAGGAAAGAAAGAAACCGGGCCTCAAGCGCGCCCGCAAAGCGTCGCAGTACACCAAGCGTTAAGCTCGAAACTCTGGTTACGGAAAATCGGAAGCCGTGGGAGAAATCCCACGGCTTTGGTTTATTGGACAGCTACCAGATAAATAATTTGAGACTAACTTGGGGAATTGGTTTTCACTCGTCGAATTGTCTTACCAATTTGCATGAATTCATCATACGTGAAAACGTCGCTTTTGGCATTGTTACAAGGGTAGCAAGCTAGGACACAATTGTCAGGTGAGTATTGAGTATCGCCATATTTTCTATCTACCTCTAAATTCAGACCTCTCCTGCCTTTCCTAAACGATGTCCTCTTGTAATAATTGGGAATCTGAGAAACTTCCAACTCGCAATAAGCGCATTTGTTCTTCTGTTCAGCTAGTTTACTTTCATACCACGAATAGAAACTGCTGAAATCGTTTTTCCACTCATCGCAGCAGCCACTATTTTTTATTCGTTGATGGACAGAATACAAGCGACGCCTGATTGGGCTTACCTCTGTGGTTACCATGGTTGTCCTCGTCCTGATCAAAATAGCAACTAGGCACTCATAGATAGCATCTTAAGCGACAGTTTACTTGCTCTTCCCCAACTCCGCCTTAAGGTACTCCACCGCCTTGATGGGATAAGGGTCGGTGCCGTAAAGCAGCGCCAGGTAGTAGCTGACATAATCTCCCATAAGAATCAGACTCATCATCTGCGCCAGCTTGCTTTTGCCCGTGGCGTCCACAATCTCATGTTTCACACCGGACTTATCCAGTATGTTCGCCGTTATGCCGTAGCGCAGCAGCACGCGCGGGTGCAATGAGTCCGAACGAAGCATGACGACCCTCGTCTTCCGGCTTATATCAACTGGCACCTCATAGCCAGTAGCTGAGTTGTGGCTCAGTTCCGGGAAAGCGGCGTTGAAAGCCCATCCTTTCACGTTCTCGTTCACCTGTATCTTCCAGCGCGCCGCCACCTCGGAAAGGTGCTCCGCCCCGTATATCACTGCCATATTGCCAAAGAGCTTCCGTGCCATCTGTTTAGCAGGGTTGCTCTTTTCAGGAATCGTTTCGTTTATACCATCGTTCACCTGGCTCAGCACGGCGCAAGCTTCGGCCATGTCTGCTGACTTGTCGCTAATCAGTCCAAGCTTGTTCACGATGCCGATAAGCGCTATGAAGCTCAAGGGGAGCGCAGCGCGGGGAGGCGACTTGTAATCGAACACAAACGCTGGGATGTTACTCTCCTTCGCCATCTGTCCGAGCTGCCCGCCGAAAGTCATCACCAGCTTTTTAGCGGCGGTCGAGAGCAGAGGCTTGAAGGCCGAGAGCGTCTCCTCCGTCGAGCCCGAATAGCTGGAGGCTATGACGAGCGTGTCATCATCTATGAAAGCGGGCGGAGTGTAACCACGGTGTACCGAAATGGGTACGCGGCACTCGTTCACCACCAGGCTGGAAAGCAGGTCTCCGCCGATGGCCGAGCCGCCCATCCCCAGGACGACTATCTTGTTTATGTTCTTGTAATCTGGCGGCAGTTCCAGCGCCTGGGCCTGCGCCCAGGCTTTCCGGCATAGCTCAGGGATGTCGTGGATATGGCGCAGCATGTCGGATGGGTCGAGCTTTTTGTAGGAGGTGAGGTCGTCCAGGTTGACGTTTTTCATGCGCTTTCCTTTACGCCCGCCATTTCGAGGCCGATATCCAGCAGGCGTTGCACATTCTCGAGACTTTTGCTTTCGGCATACACGCGCAGCAGCGGCTCGGTGCCTGAAAAACGCACCAGTAGCCAGCCGCCGTCCTCCAGCAGGAAGCGGAAACCGTCGGCGGTCTCTTTTCTTAAGACTTTTACGCCATCAAGAGATGCGGGCGTGCTCTCAGCTATGCGTTCCAAGATAGCACCGCGCCTGGACTCGTCAAATACGCTGTCGCGCCGGTCGTAGTAATGTGGGCCCACTTTTTGGTAAAGATAATCCAGGAGCTGCGAGGGCGTTTTCCCCGTGCGCGCCATGAAATCGAGGAAATACAGCCCGGCCAGCAGCCCGTCCCGCTCGGGCACATGCCCGCGGAAACCGTAGCCGCCGCTCTCTTCCCCGCCGATGAGAGCATTTTCACGGAGCATCACGGGCGCCACGTATTTGAAGCCTACCGGCACCTCGAAAACAGGTGCACTGTAAATCTCACCCAGGCGGTTGAGCATACTGGTGGTCGTTATGGTCTTGACGATAGGGCCGCGCTCGCCGCGCACCTCAAAAAAGTAGAGTACCAGCAGGGCGTACACCTGGAGCTGAGTGATGAAATTGCCTTGCTCGTCCATGACGCCCAGTCGGTCGGCGTCGCCGTCGGTAGCCAGTCCGACGCTGGCCTTTTCGCGCCTGACAGCCTCCGAAAGCTCGTAGAGGTTTACGCCGATGGGTTCGGGCTGCTTCATGCCGGGGAAGACGGGGTTGGGTTTGGCCTTTATCTCGGTGATGCGGGTTGCTCCCTCCCCTAGTAGCGTTTTGAAGTAGCCGCCGCCAGCCCCATGCATGGAATCTACGGCTATATTGAGTCTAGCCTTGCGGATGTTGCTCATGTCCAGCAGGCGGCCTATTTGCTGTCTATAGGCAGACTTGAAGTCGGTCAGCACAACCATGCCGTTCTCTATGGCCTTTGACAGAGGTATGGTTTTGATAGATTCAGAGTTGACCGCGGCAATCTGTTTCTCAATTTCGGTCACCACGTCGTCTGGGGCGCTGGCGCCGTCGGGCGACTTGTACTTGAAGCCGTTCCACCGGGCGGGGTTGTGGCTGGCGGTGATGATGATGCCGCCCCCTGCCTCCAGGTTGGCTACGGCGTAACTTACCACGGGCGTGGGAACTGCCGCCTCGCTCAGATAGACTTTAATCCGGTTTGCGGCCAGGACCTCGGCGCAAGCACCGGCGAAATCGGCGGAGGCGAAGCGCGTGTCGTAGCCGATGACGATGCCCTTGTCCGAAAGGTGCGCGTCCTTGAGATAATCGGCCACGCCCTGTGTACACCGGCGTACGTTCTTGAAGGTAAACTCATCGGCGATAACGGCGCGCCAGCCGTCGGTGCCGAATTTGATGTTAAAATGATCCAACTTTATATACTGTCCTTTACCTTGATTATCTTCCGCAGGGAGAAAGCGAGAACTTGCCCGACCATAGACACATCATTGAGGACATTGATTCCTCCTTGCGCGCTTTCTATTCCCCGAACCCCTCTTTCCGCAGAATTTCCGCCTTGTCCGTTTTTTCCCAGGGCAGGTCGATGTCGGTGCGCCCGAAGTGGCCGTAGGTAGCCGTCTGGCGGTAGATGGGCCGCCTCAGATCGAGCGTCTTGATGATGGCGGCCGGGCGCAGGTCGAAGTGTTTTTTGACCAGCTCGTTCAGCTTCTCCTGGCATACTTTTTCGGTGCCGAAGGCCTCCAGTGAGACCGACAGCGGGTGGGCCACGCCGATGACGTAGGATACCTGTATCTCCAGTCTCTCAGCCAGGCCGGCGGCTACCATGTTTTTGGCGATGTAGCGCGCCATGTAGGCCGCCGAGCGGTCCACCTTGGTGGGGTCCTTGCCTGAGAATGCCCCGCCGCCGTGCCGCGCCATGCCGCCGTAGGTGTCCACCAGCAGCTTGCGTCCGGTGAAACCTGTATCGGATACGGGGCCACCGAGTTCAAATGTCCCCGTGGCGTTGACGAAGTAATGGGTATTTTTGTCCAGCAAGCTGGCCGAGATGACAGGTTTAATGACGTGTTCAATAACGTCCTGGCGGATTTTATCCTGGCTTATACCGGCGTCGTGCTGTGCGCCGATGACCACGCTATCGATGCGCTTGACCTTGCCGTCGTGATATTCCACGGTAACCTGAGATTTGCCGTCAGGGCGCAGGTAGGGCAGGGTTCCGTCTTTACGAACCTGGGCCAGGCGGCGCGTAAGCTTGTGCGCCAGGGCGATGGGCAGCGGCATGAGCTCGGGCGTCTCATTGCAGGCGAAACCCACCATCATGCCCTGGTCGCCGGCGCCGGTGGCATCGAGGGGGTCTTTCGAGCCGGCTCTGGCTTCAGCCGATTTGTTCACACCCTGCGCGATATTGGGAGACTGCTTGTTGATGGAAGTCATCACCCCGCACGTGCGGTACTCGAAGCCGTATTCGGGCTTGACGTAGCCGATGTCGTGGATGAGTTCGCGTACAATTTTGGCCACGTCGGCATATGCTTCGGTGGTGATTTCACCCAGCACAAATACCAGCCCGTTGGTGACTGCCGTTTCGCAGGCCACGTGAGCCCCTGGGTCGTCTTTGATAATGGCGTCCAGCACGGCATCCGATATCTGGTCGCAGATCTTGTCGGGATGCCCCTCGGTGACGGATTCCGAGGTAAAGTAATATTTAGCAGCGTTGCAAAAACTCTGAGTCATGCTAACTCCTTTAAGTCCCTTCTTCCCAGCCGGCCAGGTATTTTACCTGTTCCGCGGTGAGCGTATCGATGTCCATGCCCATCGCGGCCAGCTTGAGGCGCGCCACTTGTTTATCGATCTCCTGTGGCACGGCGAATACGCGCGTTTCGAGCTTGCCTTTGTTCTTGACGAGGTACTCCAGGCACAGCGCCTGGTTGGCGAAGCTCATGTCCATGACGCTGGAGGGGTGCCCCTCGGCGGCTGCCAGATTGATGAGCCGTCCCTCTCCCAGCAGATAGACGCGCCTGCCGTTTTTGAGCGTGTATTCATCCACGAATTCCCGCACGCGCCGCTTGCTCTTCGACAGAGATTCCAGCGCCGGAATGTCTATCTCCACGTTGAAATGGCCGCTGTTAGCCAGTATGGCTCCATCCTTGAGCAGCGAGATGGCCTTTTTGCCGATGACATGCTTGTCGCCGGTGACGGTGATGAAGACATCGCCTATTGGTGCGGCCTGCGCCATAGGCATCACCTGGCAGCCGTCCATGGCGGCTTCCAGCGCCTTGATCGGCTCCACCTCGGTTATGATTACTTGCGCTCCCATGCCTTTTGCCCTCAGAGCAAGGCCTTTGCCGCACCAGCCATAGCCCGAGACTACCAGCTTTTTGCCGGCCCACAGGATATTGGTGGCGCGGGTGACGCCGTCGAGCGTGCTCTGGCCGGTACCGTAGCGGTTATCGAAGAGATACTTGGTCTGGGCGTCGTTGACGGCGATGATGGGGTATGTCAGCCTGCCGGCCTTCTCCATGCTGCGTAAACGGATGACCCCGGTGGTGGTCTCCTCGGTACCGCCTACTACTCTTTTGAGCAATTCGCTGCGCTTGGTGTGTAGCGTGGTCACCAGGTCGGCGCCGTCGTCCACGGTGAGCTGGGGCTTATGCTCCAGCGCCGTGGTAATATGCCTATAATAGGTTGCCTCATCCTCGCCTTTGATAGCGCTGGTTGGAATACTCATCTCGACCAGAGCGGCGGCCACGTCGTCCTGCGTGGAGAGGGGATTGCTGGCGCACAGCACCAGGTCGGCCCCGCCGTCTTTCAGGGTGAGCGCCAGGTTGGCCGTCTCGGTAGTGACGTGCAGACAGGCGGAGATACGCACGCCGGAGAAGGGTTTTTCTTTAGCGAACCTCTGCTTTATCTGTGCCAGCACGGGCATTTCGCGGGCGGCCCACTCGATGCGCAGCTTGCCTTCGGCTGCCAGCGAGGGGTCTTTTACATCATAGTTCTTAGCCATTTTTCAGCCTGCCTTGTCCAGAACGTGCCTTATATTTTGCGCCAGCGGCTGCGACGTGTCAATCAGTATATAATTCGCCGTCGAAACTTCTTTTACCGGTTCGAACCAGCCGGTCTGTCTCTGGTAGATTTCCCAGCGCCCGTCGGAGGCCGAGGCCTCTCTACAACGCTGCAGGAGGCGTTTCTGTGTCAGTTCCGGCGTGAGTCGGCATTCCACTACCAGATAATCCACGCCGAGTTCCCGTGACATCCTGCGGGCTTGCTCCCTCTCCGATTGCCTGAGGAAGGCGGCATCCAGAATGACAGGAACTCCATCTTTGAGTACCTCTATGCCCTGCGTGAAAATGGCGTCATAGGTCTTGCGGTTGAATTCGGGGGAATATATGCCGGAGGCCGGCTCGTCGTAGTGGTGCTCATTTTCAGGTATTCCGGCCAGGCGCTTGCGCGTGACGTCAGATGAGATATGCACGGCTCCCAGCCGCTGCGCCAGCGCATTCGCCAGCGTGGTCTTGCCGCTGCCCACCAGCCCCACCATCAGGATGAGGAGAGGCCTGCTTCCGGTGTATGCCGCGGCCAGGTCGAAGTACCCCTGCGCGATAGCTTGCGACTCTGCTTTGTCGCCATCGCTGACCAGCGGGTCGTTCAGCTTGAAGCTGGCCACCTTGCCGCGCACGTAAGCCCGGTAGCATTTGTAGAAATTGAGCAGCACGGGTATCCCTGCATCGTCGCTACGCGCGATGTATTCCTTGACGAAACGGCGGCCCAGATCGGCCCGCCCGTAGTGGTCCAGGTCCATAGCCAGAAAGGCTACCTCTGAAGCTACGTCGCAATAGCGGAAACGCTCGTTGAATTCGATGCAGTCGAAGATGCACAGGTCGTGGCAGAAACAGATATGCTGGGCATGCAGGTCGCCGTGCAAATCGCGTGTGCGGCCTTCTTTGGCGCGCCGCTCGAATGTCTCACTGTTGTTACGGATAAAATCGCGAGTATAATCCCTTATCTTGTTGAACCGCTTTTCTGAAATGCTGCGGCCGAAGTATTTGCGGGTCTGACTGAAGTTTTCCTCGGTATTCTGGGTGACGGTGGCGACTGAGCCGAAGGCGGCAATACGCTCGCTCGTCTCGGCTGTTTTATGGAAGTCCGCCAGCTTGCGGGCGACGGTATCCATCATTTCTGGCGTGACGGCGTTCGCTCTCAGCAGATGGTCGAGGAGCTTATCGTCGGGCAGCCTGCGCATTTTGACGGCATATTCTACCGTTTCTCCGCTGCCATTGAAGTCGAACTTACTGCCGTCGAAAGTGATGGGCACGACTCCCAGATAGGCGCCGGGGCAGAGACGGCGGTTGAGCTCTATCTCCCGCTGGCAGAAGTAGCGACGTTTTTCCAGGGAGGTGTAGTCCACGTAGCCCAGGTTGACAGGCTTTTTTATCTTATACGCGTATTCGTCCGTCAGGAAGACGCAGGACATCTGAGTCTGTATGAGCCTGACGTCTGTAGTGGCTTCAGGATAAACCTGCGGGTCGGAGAGCGTGGCAATCAGTCCGGGCAGGTCGGGTTTCAAGTCAGGCTCCGCCGTAATAGCTCATCATGGCCTGCACTCCGGTGTTAATGCTGTTCAGCATGGCGTCGATGTCGAGCTTACCGCGCATGGGGGCTCCATCTATAATGGCGCCTTTCGCCAGATGTGTCATTTCAACCACCGGCCATTTGACCTTGCTCCAGTCCATGCACTTATGCCCGCAGATCTCGCTGGTTTTGGCCAGCAGCAGGCTCGAAACGTGGATCAGATGAGGGTGTTTTTTCAGGTCGTAGGCGAACTGCTGGTCGAAGTGCAGGAAATCGTCCATGCCTTGTTCAGGCTCGCCGCCGAAGATATAGACAAGGCGCGAAGCGCTGACTTCCGGAGGGACGGTGTTAGTCATATCCCCAGGCGGTTTTTCCTTGACCCAGCGGTAAATCTGGCTGAGCATGAGCAGGGAAAAGAGCTGGCTGAGCTCCGTGGCTACGACTTCGCTGCCCTCTCCCCAGAACTCCCTGACTGCCTGGCAAGTGGAGACCACCGATTCGGCGGCGACACTGCCTCCCATCGCCAGCGATTTTAAAAAGCGGCGGTCGACGGCATCCTCGGTAATGGTATCCACTTTAACGATGACCTTCTGCCAGACGTTTTCAAAGAGCTGGCCGTTGCGGGTTTCATCAGCAGGCGTCATGACGATTTCTCCTATTCTTTCAGGCGGCAAACTGGTCATAGTATAGCCTAATCCGCTATAAACGAGAAATCCGAAATCCGAATATCGAAGCACGAAAGAAATAAACCCGAAATTCGAATATCGAAATACGAAACAATTTCAAAATACGAATTCCAAAATGTTTTAAATATTTGAATTTCGAGCCTTCGGATTTTTGGTTTATACTCACCTTTTCCCGAATACCCCGACCATTGTGGTCGAGGGATGTAGTTCGCCGCGAAGCGGACCGAACGAAGTTCGTATCTGTTAATACCCCG
>QZJY01000050.1 GCA_003597995.1 Dehalococcoidia bacterium | reverse complement strand
CTACCTTATATCGCCATCGCGACATTCACCCACGTGCAAGCACGTGGGTCCCTGCCCTTCGGGTCGGCCTGGATTGTCGGGTCAAGCCCGACAATGACACATTATTAAAAATGGCTGTTGCTTAAAACCTACCTTTCGTATTATTCTTAATCCACCATGAAACTTATCGTCGGCCTGGGCAATCCGGGCAACCAGTACGCGCACAACCGTCACAACATCGGCTTCATGTGCGTCTCGCATTTCGCCAAGGAGCGCGGCTGGGGCTTTGAAAAGAAAGAGGGCTGCCATATCTGGCAACCCTTCTCTACAGACCGTTAAAAGGCGTCCTACGACGTCGGTGCCGTGGTTGTTACCGGCGGGGCAACCGGAGTACCTACAATTAACTTCACTACCGGCTTGAGGCTCACTTTGTCCTGGCCTTCCAGAACTACAGATTTTTCTCCATCAAAATCCAGGATCACAGAGGTTTGCTTCCCTGCCTCGATGACTATATTGCCGACAAGTTTGAGTTCGCCGCTGGGAACAATAGCTTTCACCTGCACTCCGGCTATTGTTACCGTAACGTCAACGATTTCTAATCTGACCTGGGTATAATTGCCCGCGGCAAGATCCGAGGTGCCGAGTAAATGATTAACACCGCTAACCTGAACAAGGTCAAATACCTGCGGGTTCGTCAAGACGGTTACCCATTGATCGTCTGCTTCTCCAGACTTGTGAACCTCGACCTTGCTGACTTTAATCAATACCGCCGTTACGCCGACGGGTGGAGCATCGGTAACATAAACCTGGATTGTGCCGGTTTTTTCCGATTTGGCACAAGCGCCAAATAGAGGGATGGTTATGCTTAGAATAACCAGCCCCAGAATGAATATTCCTTTTCTCAAATTTGAGATCTTCATCTTTGTTCCCCTTCTTATTTAGTCCGCCCGATTGCCTTTTCCGTTCTTTCCCTCGACCTGGAATTCATCTTTCAATGAAATTGACGTAGTACCCCCATTTAATATTGGGATGTATCAAGTATGTCCCATGCACCCTGGTCCCACAAACCTCTCGAGGGGTTATCAAACACCCATGTTAGTGCCAATAGACTAATCTAAAGGGTGGTACCCAAAAAGCGCACTATAGTTGTATTGATGGGTATACGATAGTGTAGTAGAGCAGGAGCATTATGACCGATAAGAAAATCATGATGTGGGTGTGCTACTGATTGATTTCAAGCCGGTTGACCGAGAAGTCATCTGCCCCTCTTGCAGGATCTCCCCTTGATGTTCAGACAACATTTTCCCCGTACGGGATGTTGCTTAATCCCCGCCTTTCGTATTATCCTTATCCACAATGAAACTCATCGTTGGTCTGGGCAATCCGGGCAACCAGTACGCGCACAACCGCCACAACATCGGCTTCATGTGCGTCTCGCACTTCGCCAAGGAGCGCGATTGGGGCTTCGAGAAGAAAGAGGGGCTGGCGCGCACGGCCCACGGGCGCATCGACGGCGAGGAAATCGTGCTGGCGCGGCCTCAAACCTTCATGAACGCTTCGGGCGAGGCGGTCAAGAAGCTCACCATTAAATACCGCATCAAGCCGGAGGACCTCATCGTGGTGCACGACGAGATGGACCTGCGGCTGGGCATTATCCGCATCAGAAGGGGCGGCGGCACAGCCGGGCATAACGGGGTGGAGTCCATCATACGCGAGCTGGGCACGGCCGATTTCGTGCGCGTGCGCGTAGGGGTGGGGCACCCCAGGGACGCCGGAGCGGAGGAGCCAGGACACGTGGTGGGTTACGTACTGGGCGATTTCAGCGGAGACGAGGCGGAGGTTATTAAGAAAGTTATTGCAGAGGCGGACCAGGCCATCATGACTCTCATCCGCGATGGGCTGGAGACCGCCATGAACAGGTTCAACAAGACCAACGCGCCGAAAGCAGACAAACCGGAGAAATCTAAAGACGCACCCGTAGAGCATCCTGGCCTGTGACTTCGACTGAGTTCACGTCATTCTTTGTCTGCTGCGTGGATAGCGCATCCTCCTCATTGGATGAACCATTCTGGAGGCCATAATGGATGGCCGAAGAATCCGGGGAGGCGAGCCCACCCCGCCAGATGCTTCAGCCCGCCTCATCGGGCTTCCAGCATGGGATTTTTGGGAAGGAATGATTTGACGTGTCTTCAGGTTGGGTTCTCCTGGCTCTTTCGAGCACTGTAATCTCGGCGCTGGTCAACATGCTAGACAGCTATTTCATGTCGCAGCGCATGCCCGGTATGCGGGCTCATATACTCATTTGCGTCCTTTTTTCGTTGCCGGTGAGCATCGTCATGTTAATCGCCATTCCCTTACCCACCGGACTGGGCCTCGCGCCCCTGGCGGCCATATTTGCTTCCACTAGCGCCAGCTCGCTGTCCATAGTGCTCGTCCTGCAGGCCATGAAAAGCGAGCACGTGTCCCGCATATCGCCTTTAATCAGCACATCTCCGGTGTTCGTAGCCTTCCTGGCGGTACTTTTTCTCGATGAAGGACTCGCCTGGCAGCAGTGGCTGGCTATCGCCGCCGTGGTAACGGGGGCCGTACTTATTTCGTTCAAAACGGATGTGAGCGGCGAGGCGCGCTTCCACTTGCGGCCTTTTGTCATGCTGATGACGGCCAGCGTCCTGGTTGCCGTCAGTAACGTGACCAACAAGTACGCCCTGGGATACATGTCCTACTGGAATAGCGCCACGCTTATCTTTCTTATCTCGTCCGTGTTGTTTTTGTTAGTCTGCGTGCGCCGCAGCGTGCTGCGCGAACTGGCATTTCTCAGGCAGCGTAATTTCACCATCGGAATAGCCCTGGCCAACCAGGCCGTCGCCATGGTGGCCACCGTGCTGGCTTTCTGGGCGGTCAAGCTGGGGCCGGTGGCGCTGGTTTCGACCGTATTCAACAGCAAACCGCTTTTTATCTTCGCTTTCGCTGCTTTGGCCGGGCGCTTTGTTCCCCGCTTCCTGCCGCAGGAACCCGCGAGCCGCCGGGTGATACTCATGCGGGTCGGGGCAACGCTTCTGGTGGTGAGCGGGCTGGTGGTCATGCTCATCTGACGAAATGAAATTCTAAATACTAATATCTAAATACTAAACAAATCCAAAGAACAAAACCCTAAACCATTTTGAATTTTGGAAATTGGTGCTTATTTAGTATTTGGAATTTAGTGCTTAGTATTTAATTCTTAATCACTGTCAGCCCCTTTGCTATCATTCATATCGGGTGTTATAATCTCATTGCCGCAAGGATTTAGCCATGACCAAACAAAAATTCATCGCCGTTATAGGTGGTTCGCAGGCCTCGGCTGCCGAGCTTAAAACCGCCGAGCTCGTCGGGCGCGAGATTGCAAAGGAAAAAGCAGTCCTGGTATGCGGAGGCCTGGGCGGGGTCATGGAAGCGGCCTGCAAAGGCGCCAGCCAGGAGGGCGGCATAACCATCGGCATACTCCCCGGAGACAACCGCCTCTCCGCCAACGAATACGTCAAAATACCCATCGTCACCGGCATCGGCTACGCGCGCAACGTGGCCGTGGTCAGGTCGGCGCAGGCGGTGATAGCCATCGGCGGCAGCTACGGCACACTCTCGGAGATAGGCCACGCGCTGCAGAGCGGGCTGCCTGTCATCGGGCTGGAAACCTGGGGCATCTCGCGCAAAGGCAAGGACAAAAGCCCCATCATAGAGGCCGAAACACCGGCTGAGGCCGTTGAAAAAGCATTAGAACTTATTGGTGAGGTCTGATGGACAAAATCAAGCATATTCAAGCCTGGGAAATCCTGGATTCTCGCGGCAATCCGACAGTTTCCGTGAGAGTTGAACTTGCCTCAGGGGCCACAGGCGAGGCCGCCGTGCCTTCGGGGGCCAGCACCGGCAAATACGAGGCCGTAGAGCTCAGGGACGGCGATAAATCACGCTTCAACAGTTTAGGAGTACTCAAAGCCATATCTAACGTCAATAACATAATCGCACCCGCGCTTAAGGGAATGAATCCCGCTGACCAGGAAAAAATCGACCGCAAAATGATAGACCTGGACAGCACCGAGAATAAATCGAAGCTCGGCGCCAACGCCATACTTGGGGTATCGCTGGCCGTGGCCCACGCCGCGGCCGCCTCAGCCTATAAACCCCTTTACAGCTATCTGGGAGCAAAAGGGAATTACCTGCTGCCCGTTCCCCTGTTGAATATTCTCAACGGCGGCAAGCATGCCTCTGATTCCACCGATTTCCAGGAGTTCATGATAGCACCCGCCGGAGCCAGGAGCTTTTCTGAAGCCCTGCGCATGGCGGCGGAGATATATCAGGCTCTCAAATCCATCATCAAGAGCAAAAAGTTCAACACCAACGTGGGCGACGAGGGGGGCTTCGCGCCGTCTCTTTCATCCAATAAAGAAGCCCTCGACCTCATCATCTCCGCCATGGAAAAGGCCGGCTACAAACCGGGTATCGACTGCTTCATCGCCCTCGACCCCGCCTCCAGCGAGTTCTATGTGGACGGGCAGTATATACTGGTACGCGAGGGCGTCAGGCTCAGCCGCCAGGAGATGGTGGACTATTATGTCAAATGGACGCAGCAATATCCCATCATCAGCATCGAGGACGGCATGGCCGAGGACGACTGGGAGGGATGGAAATTGCTGACCGCAGCTGTCGGGGACAAGGTGCAGCTTGTGGGCGATGACCTGTACGTCACCAATATCAAGCGCCTCAAGACGGGCATCGAGCAGAAAGCCTCCAATTCCATCCTCATCAAGCTCAACCAGATAGGCACGCTTACCGAGACCATCGCCGCTATCGAAATGGCGCGCCAGGCAGGCTGGACGGCCGTTGTCAGCCACCGCAGCGGCGAGACCGAGGACGTCACCATTGCCGACCTGTGCGCCGGGCTTTCCACGGGTCAAATAAAAACGGGCGCGCCCTGCAGAGCCGAGCGCACCGCCAAATATAACCGGCTTTTAAGAATAGAGAACGAGCTAGGCTCAAAGGCCAGATATGCGGGCAAAGAAGCATACTATAACCTGAAAGGATAAAACTCTAAATCCTAATATCTAAATACTAAACAAATACCAAACTCAAAATTCAAATTGAAAATTTGAGCATTTGAATTTATTTAGAATTTGGTGCTTGGTGCTTAGAATTTATTTGTAATTTGGTGCTTAGGATTTAGAATTTAACTCGGCAGGAGGGTGGATGTCATCCTCGCAGGTTTCCAAATGGACCTGCCACAAACTGGAATGCCTGGCGGACTTCATACAGAAGGTATCCGCGGGCACGAAGGACGGCGGCTGCTATGTCGAGCTTTTCGCCGGTCCAGGCCGTTACGATTGTAAAGAGGCCGCCTGCACCAGCATCGAAGGCGTCGAACCAAGAGTTCTCAAGATAAAGAACCGCTTTTCTCGCTGCATATTCATCGCCAGAGACGAGGCCGACTCCAAGACTCTGGCCGAGGTTATCAAACCCCTGGACAGTGAGCACACCGCGCACATCATCACGGGCAACTGCGTGCGCGAGGCTGTCATGCGGCAGGTGTTCGACCTGATACCGCGCTCCACCACCAGCCTGGTGCTCATCGACCCGCCGGGCTATGCGGCGCTGCGCTGGTCGGTTATCAAAAAGCTGGCGCAGCACGGCGTGGACTGGAAGGGACACAAGATGGACCTGCTCATCCTCTTCCCGCTGGAAATGGCGCTGTTGCGCAACCTGACGCGCAAGGAGTGCGAAAACTCCATCAACCGGCTCTACGGCGGCACGATTTGGCAGGCGGTGCGCAAGAAGCGGCTTGAAGACAAACTCGACCTCGACAAGGTAAGGAAAGAACTGATAGAGCTGTTCAAGTCAAACCTCAAGGGGCTGGGCTACAAGCACGTTGAGGACGCCGAACCGGCGCGTTTCTCCAACCCGCCGTATTACCACGTTATATGGGCCAGCGACAGGACCAGCCGAGCCGCCGACCTTAAAGAGACCTGGGGGCGCGAGCGTTACCTGCCCTGCGAGATGTTCCATTAGGAAACACTTAGAAATGTAAAGAAAAGGGATAAGGATAAGGGATTAGGGATTTGTGATGAACGATAATCTATTCAAACCCGTCGTCCCAGCTGACAAATTAAACCCACATTTCATTCAAATGCAAACTCATCCTTCTGCAGAACCGGCCAGGATTATGGCGGCTCAAATATTCCAAAGTTTCCCGAACCCTGATGGTAATTTCATCGAACAATTCCAAACAACTGGTTTCGACTCTAGGGTATTTGAGTTATATTTGTTTGCATACTTTTCTAATTCGGGTTTTGTTGTAAAACGTGAATTCGACCGCCCGGACTTTGTCATTGAAAAAGATGGCTTGAAAGTAGCCGTAGAAGCCACCACCGCTAACCCCAGCACACTTCACTCCGATGTAATGCAAAAAGCATTCGAAGAACTTTCTGAAAAAGAGTTCCAACAAAGGCTTTCTGATGAACTCCCAATTAGATTCGGAAGTCCATTATATTCGAAACTCAATAAAAAATATTGGGAATTACCACATTGCAAAAATCTACCAATCGTACTGGCCATCGAAGCGTTTTTCGAAGATGGCTCCTTATTATTTTCTGATTCATCCTTGTCTCAATATTTATACGGATTGAACCATTTCCCTACCTGGTCCGAGAACGGACAATTAGTTGTGAAAAGTACACCCATTGAAGAACATGCGTGGAATACCAAAACTATCCCATCAAATTTTTTCAAACAACCCGATACCACATACATCAGTGCAATTATCTTCAGCAATAGTGGCACATATGCTAAATTCCAAAGAATGGGATATTACGCAGGTTATCATCGCGGAAATATTGAATTCATACGTAAAGGATTTTGTTACAGTTTCAAGCCCAACGCTGTTAAACCATTGCCTTTTTCATTTAATATAGCCGAACCATTAGTGGAGGAAACTTGGGGTGAAGGATTGATGGTCCTTCACAATCCTAATGCGATTAATCCCTTGCCTCATGATTATTTCCCCAATGCGGCTGAAGGCTATTTAAAAGATAATCTGGTGAAAACCGACATGCCTCCTTTCTATCCGTATATGTCACAAACTTTTTGTGTTTGTGCCGAGCCCATAGATTCTCCCCCCATTTTTTCACTCACTGAACAAGAATTCAGTGAGTTATTCCCAACTAATCCACAATCCAATTTTCTAGCTGTCGAAAAAGAATGGTACTCTGACACAGTTCAAACTCTTCTTGGCTCGGTTTTACTTGATAATACCGATCATGATTGGACATACGTAATTCTCGGAAAAGACGAAAACCGTCGTTTCCGATGGATTGAAGGTGAATCGAGTTTGAAAGATCGAAGCTCAGCGCGAGAGCATCTAATTGCCAAAATGAAAGAAATCCTATTGACGAAGCAAAAAATATTCCCTCAATCGACGAACCCGTTCACCCTTTGCTAATCCGCTCCATTAAAAGTAAAATATAGGACGCAATGCGCTCTCCCAATAAGCCCATCGGTATAACCACCACCGTCCCCATCGAGGTGCTGCTGGCCGCAGGCTACACGCCGGTGGACCTCAACAACATATTCATCAGCGACGAAAACCCCGAACGGCTGGTCAGACTGGCCGAGCGGGCGGGTTTTCCGCTCAACACCTGCGCTTGGATAAAGGGCATCTACAGCGTATGCCTGGAGCAAAAGATAGATACAGTGCTGTGCGTCACCACTGGCGACTGCTCCAACACCACTATGCTGATGGAGGTGCTCAAGCTGCGCGGCATAAAGACCATTCCTTTTGCCTATCCCGATGCGCCCAACATCGATAAAATGCAGATAGCGCTGGAGTCGCTGGCCGGCAGGCTGGAAACGACCGTCGCTGAGGCTGAGGTGGTCAGGCAGCAGCTCAAGCCTTGCCGCGACGCCGTACACGAGCTCGACCGCCTGACATGGCATGATAACAGGGTCAGCGGCATGGAGAACCACTACTGGCTGGTCTCCAGCTCCGATTTCAACCGCGACACAGATAAATACCGTGCCGATGTCCAGAAACTCGTCGCCGAGGCAAAACAGAGGAAACCTTATCCTGATGGCGAGCTGCGGCTGGCCTTCGTGGGCGTCCCATCGGTTTACGGCAAAGATTTATACCCCTTTTTAGAACAAAACGGGGCGCGGGTGGTATATAATGAAATCCAGCGCCAGTTCGCCATGCCCGCACCGGGTAAATCACTGGCCGAGCAGTACACCAATTACACCTATCCTTATTCCATAGAGGGGCGCATCCTTGACATCAAAAGCGAGGTTGAAAGGCGGCACATCGACGGCGTCATCCATTACGTGCAGGCTTTCTGCCACCGCGCCATCGGCGACATCGTTTTCCGCAAGCGCCTGCCGGTGCCCATTCTCACCATCGAGGGCAACACCGATTTCGCTCTCACACAGCACCTTAAAACAAGACTTGAGGCGTTCATAGACATGCTCGGGCAGATGAAACAACAAAAGGCATTACGGGGCGGTAGGGACTGCCCGCCAAATAAAAATCAGGAGGCGAAAACATGGCAACCAGAGTAGGTATCAACGGCTTCGGGCGCATCGGGCGCCTTACACTCAGGACGCTCAAACAGTTCCACGCGGGCAAGGTGGAGGTGGTGGCCATCAACGACCTGGTCGATACCAGAACCAACGCCCACCTCTTCAAGTACGATACCACCTACGGGCGCTACAGCGGCACGGTTTCCGCCGCCGAGAATATCATCAGCATTGACGGTTCCCAAATCAGGGTTTTCGCCCAGAAAGACCCCGCTGCCATACCCTGGCGCGATATGGGTGTAGATATCGTCATCGAGTCTACCGGGCTGTTTACCGACGCCGAGAAAGCGGCGGCTCACCTCAAGGGCGGCGCTAAAAAGGTCATCATCTCGGCGCCAGCCAAAAAAGAGGACATCACCATCGTGCTGGGCGTCAACCAGGAGAAATACGACGCAAAAAAGCACCACATTATTTCCAACGCTTCCTGCACCACCAACGGCCTGGCTCCCGTGGCTAAAGTCTTAAACGACAATTTCCGCATCCAGAAGGCCATGATGAGCACCATTCACTCCTACACCAACGACCAGAAACTACAGGACACGGCGCATAAGGACCTCAGGCGCGCGCGCGCCGCCTGCGAAAATATCGTACCCACCTCCACAGGCGCGGCTTATGCCATCGGGCGCGTGCTGCCGGAGCTCGAGGGCAAGATGCACGGCATCGCCTTCCGCGTGCCCACCGCCACCGTCTCGCTGGTGGACCTGGTGGCCGAGGTCGGCCAGAACGTCACCGTCGAAGAGGTGAATAAAGCCTTCAAGGCTGCGGCAGAGGGGCCCATGCGCGGCATACTGGAATACTGCACCGAGGAGCTGGTATCCGCCGACTTCAAGGGCAGCCATTTCAGCTCAAGCTTCGATGCTCTGTCCACCCTGGTTATCGGCGGCAATATGGTCAAGTTGCTGGCCTGGTACGACAACGAATGGGGTTACTCCTGCCGCCTGGGCGACCTGACCGCATTCGTGGCGCAAAAGGGCGTGTAACGCCGGAACAATTCGCGGTTATCGGCAAGATAAGGGGGGTGGAGTTAAGTCTCCACCCCCTGTTTTTCATGACGCTGCGCGAGGATTACAGTCCGCAACTAGCCGATGGTTATGTCCGCTTTTTTATTGATATCCAGGCTCTTGGGAATATTCAGCGTTGCCTGCAGGTACCAGCTGTAGCGCGGCGCGTTGCCCATGGCATTGGCAGCAGTCTGAACGAAACCGAAGAACCCCCCAGCCTGAGTAGTCTGCGGCTGCAGCACGGCCAGTATATCCTGCGGGATCTGGATGCTGAATCCGTACTGCGTTGGCCCTGCGTATTCCCGCGCGCCGTCGAGCGTCTGCTTGAAATCGTAGATGCGCGTCGTTTCCGTCTCATTGACGTAGTCGCCTTTGGAGGTTCGGCGCCTCACGGTGACCTGCTTTTCGCCGATCAGCGAGATGTGGAACTCATCGGCTAGTGTAGGTTTGTCTACCATCAGGTTAACCGCACCCTGGATTACCTCTCCCGGGTAGAAATTGGTCTTGGGAATGGTGATGCTGGCTTTTCCCTTGCTGAAAAGACCCATATTTTGCCTCCTTTTCCGTCCTGTCTTTACATCGGCTAAAGCCGTCGGAGCTATCTTACCCCATCAGGCATCCACCCGCAACAGGTCGTCAACTAGCGTAAGCATTAAAGTTAAAGAACAAGGGCTTCTCCCGATACATCTCGAACCTCGGAGATACCTATGCCGATTTTGACACTGAAGACTTCAAATTATATACCGGCGCCGAAAGATTGTTTTCACGATTACTCACAATGAAGCCGTGACCCAAACCGAAAAAAATAAATGTTCACATAAGGGGAATATTCAAGGGAATGGGGCACAGGCCAAATTACCTGACCACTAAAAGCCATTCGCTAAATGCTCAAAGCTAATAGCTGAAAGCTAATAGCTGACAGCTATCGCCGTCCGTTTGACACCCCTCTTCCCTAAAAGCTAGAATTATCCAGTTTGTCTAATCTGCGTGGAGGTAGAAGATGAAGTTAGTTGTTATCGGCCTGGGACAGTGCGGCAGCCGCATTGCGGATGAGTTCGCCCGCCTGAACAGGATGGCTATGAGCACTCGCGGCGCCGAGATATGCCCCGGTATTTTCGCGGTCAATACGGATGCCGCCGACCTTTCCGGCCTGCGCACCATCAAGAGCGATTATCAGCACCGCATCCTCATAGGAGGCCGCAAGACCGGCGGGCACGGCGTGGGCAAAATCAATGAGGTAGGGGCGGAAGTCGCCCGCGAGGACGCGGATAAGGTGGTGGATGCCCTGCGCTCCACCAAACATTTCTACGAGGCCGACGCCTTCCTGTTGGTCGCCAGCGCCGGGGGCGGCACGGGTTCGGGCTCTCTGCCCATCATTACGCAGCACGTCAAAGAACGCTATGCCGATAAACCAGTGTACGCTATGGTAATCCTGCCTTTCGAGCACGAGCAGGAGAACGAGGAGCGCACCATCTACAACTCCGCCGTCTGTCTCAAGAGCGTATACTCGGTGGCGGATGCCGTCATCCTGGTGGATAACCAGCGTTATGTGAAGAAAGGTTATTCGCTGCAATACAACCTCGACCTGATTAACTCCTTCATGGTCGAGCCGTTTTATGACCTGCTGTGCGCCGGCGAGGAGAAGAAGGCCAGCCGCGTGGGCGGCAAGACGCTGGATGCCGGCGATATTATCCAGACACTCAAAGGCTGGACAGTCATCGGCCACGGCACCGCCAAAGTGGGCGGTTTCAGGACCGGCAGCACTCACTTCAGGGACAAGAGCGCCGAGACGCACAAGGGCATCCAGGCCATGGACGCCGCCATCGCAGAGCTTTCCAGCAAGGTGTCCCCCAAAGACGCCGGGCGCGCCATGTATCTCGTTTCCGCTCCAGTTAAAGAAATCAACATGGACCTGGTGAAAGACCTGGGCGACTGGCTCAAAGACCTGGCGCCCAATGCCGTCATCAGGAATGGCGATTATCCAATAGGCAAGAAGCTGGACATCACCCTCGTTATGTCAGACCTGAGCGACGTGGAAATAGTGCGCAACTACTACAACAAGTCCACCGCGCTGGTGCCCATCATGAAGCTGCGGCTGGAAGAGGTCAAAGCCAAGCTTCAAAATATCGACAACGCCGGAAAAGACATCCCGACGGTATTCTAATTCAGTTCTGGATCTATCGAGCCTTGTAAGGGCGACCGGCCGGTCGCCCTTACTTTTTATTGCCTTTGCGAAGAGTCCGCCTGGAGGCGGAGGACGAAGCAATCGCCTGGCATTTCTCTTTCAAATGATATAAACTCCGTCAGCTAATCATGAGATTGCTTCGCTCGTTACACTCGCTCGCAACGACGATGGGTAATGCCGTATAATAATCTATAACATGCACCACGCGCTTAAGCTCTACAACCGCAACCGCCCGTTCGTGCTCCGGGCATACATATTCTTTGGCAGATGGACGCGCATTCCCGTTATCGGCGGGCCGGTGCGGCGCGCAGCCAACCTGTGGGGCAGCAATATGACATCGGCGTATGCCCTCAACTTAAACGAGGCTTATGCCATCGTAGATTCCTCAAGCGGGCTGGCGCTGGGCCCCTGCACCTGCCGCGAGACCTTTCACAATTGCGACCATCCGCTTAACGCGGAGTTAATGATAGCCCTCAACCACGAGTTTGCCGCCGACCACGGTAAAGAATTCCGCGAGGTGAGCAAGCAGGAAGCCAAAGACATTATCAGGGACTGCCACGAGCGCGGGCTGCTGCACACTATCGTGAAGTGCAGGCAGGACTTTTATGCCTTGTGCAACTGCTGCCGCTGCTGCTGCGTGCCTCTGCGCTTGAGCAAAGACTATGGCATAGGCAAGGCGCTGACGAGGGATAAGACCATCGTGGAGCAGTTTAAAGAGAGTCTGGAACAGTGCGAAAAGCTGGAATATAAAATTTAAAGTTTTCTGGATGCCATGGCTCACCATCATACATTTTCCCCGATGTTCATTCGTTTGGGAATGGGGAAGATGGAGTACGAAGCCCACAAGGAGCTAAGATATTGAACACACCGAAGAAGAGTTCTAAATTTTCCCATGTGATTCCTGGCCCTGTATCCGACTCGACGCTCAAGAAGGCAGTTCTGAAACAGCCTGAACATGAGGAGCGTTACATTCGAGAATATGTTGAGTTGGAAGCCAGAGGAGAAACGGTAACCCATCTTGAGAAAATGGCTAGTGAGAACGTCCTAAATAGAAGGCTTGACGCGTGGGATGTAAGGACTGACAAAGACCGATATTGGGTAATTACCAACCCAACTAATCTTTATTCGCAGAAGCTTTTCCCAAGCTTGGACTATACTTTTTCATTTCATATCGGCGTCACTACGAGAGTGATGGCAGGGGAAGCTCGCAAAGCCCCTCAGCACGAACGCAGCCTAAGCGAATCAGCATGGAGGCGGTGGGAACAAGCTGCGGATGCACTAGAAAAGGCCGACGAAGCTGAAGAATTTCAGGCGGTGGGTATGTTATGCAGAGAATGCCTAATCGCATTTGTGCGAGAGGTCAGTTCGCCCGAGATGGTTCCAGAGGGACAAGAGGAACCTAAAGCGTCCGACGTTGTCCAATGGGCAGGTCTAATCGCGGACACCATAGCACATGGTAGCAGTGCGGAAGAAATCCGCGCTTATCTTAAAGCTATGTCTAAATCAACGTGGCAACTAACCAACGGACTTACCCATTCAGCTAGTGCTGTTTGGTTTGATGCTGTGATGGCTGTTGCTGCCGTTCAAACTCTATTGTCAACATTTGGGATTGCTATCGCTCGACATGAAAAAGGAACTCCTGATAGGTGCCCGAAATGCGCCTCTTATAGAGTTATCGCGGACTTCCGGGTTGATTTAGACGCTTACGTGAATTTGTGCGAAGCTTGTGGCTGGACGGACAGCACGTAGTTTCAAACATCATTTAATTAATATGCAGAAGCATATTGCACGAAATGGCAGACATCCAATATTTCTCTTTAGGTCAAGCCACGGCACGAAAAACGAATCATCACCCATTTTCTCAGCATGCCATTTTTAGGCACACCGAGTCGTTTCGTTCACTTGAACGGCGCTTTCTCCATCGTGATTCGATTTCCTCTCTGTGGGAAAAATCCCGCGCGTTAGGGTATAATAGTCCACACATGGCTCAAGTTTTTTACCGCAAATGGCGCCCTCAAACACTGGCTGAAGTGGTCGGCCAGGAGCACGTTACCCGCACACTGCTTAACGCCCTCTCCGGCGGGCACGTGTCGCACGCCTACCTCTTCTGCGGCCCGCGCGGCACAGGCAAGACCAGCACCGGGCGTATACTGGCCAAGGCCGTCAACTGCGTCAAGACCTCGACGGGCGGCAAGGGCGAACCCTGCAACAAGTGCGTCATGTGCAAGTCTATTACAGAGGGGCGCGCCCTCGATATCATCGAGATAGACGCCGCCAGCCATACCGGCGTGGACGACGTGCGCGAGCTTATCGAGCGCGTGAACTACGCCCCGGCGCAGGCCAAATACAAGGTCTATATTATAGACGAGGTCCACATGCTCTCGGGCAGTGCTTCCAACGCCCTCCTCAAGACACTCGAAGAGCCCCCGCCCAAAGTGATATTCATACTGGCCACCACCGAGACGCACAAGGTGCTGCCGACTATCGTGTCGCGCTGCCAGCGCTTCGACTTCCACCGTCTGAGCCAGAAGGATACCGAGGAAAAGCTCTCGCGCATCACGCAGGCGGAAGGCATCAATATCGCGCCCGAGGCCCTGCGGCTGGTGGCTAAAAGCGCGCGTGGCGGGCTGCGCGACGCCGAAAACCTGCTGGAACAGATATACACCTATTACGGGGCCGAGGTTTCGCTCGTTCAGGTGCAGGAAATGCTGGGCATGGCCGGCAACGAACGCGCCCGCGAGCTGGTGAAATATATCACGCAAAAAGACATCGGCGCGGGGCTGAAAGCTATTGGACGGGCGGCGGAAGACGGCCTGGACCTCAAGCAGATAGACCGCGAGGTGGTGAGCTACCTGCGCGAACTGCTGCTACTCAAAAGCGGCCTGGACAAGGATTCAGGTCTGACCAAAGAGGAGATGGCCGAGCTTAAAACGCTGGCCGAAAAGGCTTCGCTGGAACAGATATTGCGCGCGGTCAAGCTTTTCGGACAGATTGAGGGAGCGCTGGACAACGACAGCACGCTGCCCCTCGAACTGGCCCTTGTTGATGCCTGCATTGAGCCTGTAATAGAGAAACCCGCGCGCGCAGCAGAGGCCGAGCCAGTCAGGACAGCCAGACCCAGTACGCCCGCGCCTGCTCATCCCGCTCCCCGAGCCGCCTTAAATACAACACCTCCGGCGGCGACTCCGAAACCCGTCCCGACGGCAAGCTCAACTCCGCATCCGGTTGCTGCTAGACCGATTACCCGTCCTGTCGAGCCACCGAAAGACCCTGTGAAAGTCTCGGCTTTGCAGGGGGCGGGCAGCGAGCTTGCGCAGCTCAAGAACAACTGGGCGCTCATCATCCAGCAGGTGCCGGACGCCGTCAGGCGCTCGGCGGCGGTGGCCATGCTGAGAAGCGCCGGTATCAAGCCCATCGCCATCGAGGGCGACACGGTTGTGCTGTCTTTCAAATACCCCTATCACCGCGAGAAGATAGAGGAACTGGAGAATAAAAAGATAGTGGCAGGGCTCATAGGCCAGTTCCTCGGGCGCCCCTGCCAGATAAAGTGCGTTTACGAACCCGAAGAGAATCACCTGGTACGCGAAGCCCAGAAACTGGGCGCTCAGATAATTGAGGTGGAGGAAAAATGAACCTGGGAATGATGAAACAGGCGCTGGAAATGCGCAGCAAGCTGGAAAAAGCTCAGAAAGAGCTGGCCAAGAAGACCGTCGAGGTTGAGGCCGGCAAAGGCGCCGTGAAAGTGGTGGCGAGCGGCCATCTGCGCATAATATCGCTTAAAATCGCACCCGAAGCCATCGACCCCAAGAAAGCTGGTGACCTGGAGAAGCTGGTGTTCAAGGCCGTCAATGACGCCCTCGACGCCGCACAGGATATGGCCGCCAAGGAGCTAAACCAGATAACCGGCGGGCTCAAGATACCCGGCCTTACCTGACCCCGTATCTGAAGTGTCTTTGCGAGCGAATGAAATAAGAGACCTGTATGCAGAAATTTAGGAACGGGATTGCCACGTCCCGATAATATCAGGACTCGCAACGACAAGTAAATTTTAAAACGGAGTAAATGGTGGAAAAAACCATCCCGCAGGCAGCGGACGCGGTCAACCGCCTGATACAGGAACTGGGCAAGCTGCCCGGCATCGGCCCCAAGAGCGCCCAGCGCCTTACCTATCACCTTCTGCGCGCCTCAAACGAGCAGACGCAGGCGCTGGCCGACGCCTTGCTGTCGCTCAAGCAGAAGACGCAGCTCTGCTCTTCCTGCTTTAACATAGCCGACAGCGAGGTCTGCCCAATCTGCCGCAACCCGCAGCGCGACCCGGCCCAGATACTCATCGTGGAGCAGCCGCAGGACATACTGGCGCTGGAGCACATGAGCATCTACAAGGGGCATTACCACGTGCTGCACGGGGCCATCTCGCCCACCGAGGGAGTGGGTGGAGGGGACATCCGCGTCAAGGAACTGATGGCGCGACTTTCGGCCGGCGGCATAACCGAGGTCATCATCGGTACCAACCCCACCGTGGAAGGCGAGACCACCGCCATGTACCTCAAACGTCTCATCGCGCCGCTGGGCTTGAGAGTCACTAGATTGGCACGAGGGCTGCCCTTCGGCACCGAACTGGAATACGCCGACGACGTCACCCTCAGCCGCGCTATCGAGGGACGCCAGGAGTTTTAAGCGAAAGACTGGCAAATGATCTGCCGGCAAACGGAAGCATACTAGTTCATCAGCAGGATTATACGGCGCGCCAGACCGGTACAGTAACATTGTATTGAGGGGTTACACGCCATGCGCGAAACAAAACGCTCGAAAAAAGCCGGCCTGCCCCCCGGGACGCTGGTACACATAGGCCGGGAACATGCTGAGGCCACGCGCATCAGCCTCATCGACTATACGGAGACGCAGTTCCAGGAAAAAACTATCGATAATATCGAGGATACATTCCCCTTCCGCGACAGCCGGAGTGTCACCTGGATAAATATAGATGGCCTGCACGACACCTCCACCATTGAGAAAATCGGCAACCATTTCGGGCTGCATCCGCTTATCCAGGAAGACATCGTCAATACAGAGCAGCGTCCCAAGATAGAGGACTTCGGCTCGTACATTTTTATCGTTCTGCGCATGCTGGACTACGATGTAAAACGCCAGGAAATCAAGAACGAGCAGGTGAGCCTGGTGCTGGGAAGCAATTTCGTCCTGTCTTTCCAGGAAGACGTGGGCGACGTGTGGGACGGCCTGCGCGAGAGGATACGCAAAAACAAGGGTCACATCCGCAAAGAAGGAGCCGATTACCTGGCGTATTCGCTGATGGACGCCATCGTGGATAACTACTTCATTATCCTTGAAAAGGCGGGCGAAAACATCGAAGACATTGAGGAAGAATTGATCACCGCCCCCTCCAGAGAAACACTGCCTGCCATATACCGTTTGAAGAGGGAGATGCTCGTCCTGCGCAAGGCAGTCTGGCCGCTGCGTGAAGTGGCTAACACACTGGAGCATGGCGAAAACCCCGTCATCAAGGACAGCACCCGAATTTACCTGCGGGATATTTACGACCATGCTATTCAGGTGATAGACACCATCGAGAATTACCGCGAGATGATAACAACTCTTGTTGATGTATACCTGTCCAGCGTGAGCAACCGCCTCAACGAGATAGTGAAGGTGCTTACCATCCTTTCTTCCATATTCATCCCGCTGACCTTCATCGTTGGTGTTTATGGCATGAACTTCGCGCATATGCCTGAACTGGACTTGACGTGGGCATATCCGGCATTGCTAGTCTTCATGGCGTTCGTTGCCCTGTCAATGGTAGCCTATTTCAAACGCAAGAAATGGTTCTAAATCGGGACTGTGATATCTAAACAATCCGGCAATCCAAAGATGGTATTAAAGCATTGCAGCTAGCCGACCTCATCGGTATTCACTCATCCCCCGAAACGCGAACCTCCGTTCAGACAGTCGAGTTTCCTTAATAGACTTAATCCTTCTTCCTGTTCTTTTTTATGTGGTCAAAATAAAAAAAGCCAATGACCTAAAAACCTATTGACAACAGCCGTTTGTCAGACTACTATTACACAAGTTTTAGCGTTCATCCGCCTCTTTCGGGCGGATAACTTTTGATACTTTGTAGTTGACGCTCCCAATCAAATACTAGATAGGAAGTCATACCATGCTGGACGTAAAGACGGGTGAGGTGTGCAACATAAGACACTGGTTCTGCCGCGCTCTGCAAAGCGATGGCAGCCTCAATACAACCGACGTTGAATCTTCGGAGAGCATTAAGGACATCCTGAAAACGGCCACCATCGCCTGGGTAGACCTGCGCACCCCGGATTTTGACAACGACTATAAACTGGCCATGGAAATCGGCTTTAGCGACCAGCTCATTACCGCGCTGATGACCGGCTACCGCAACCTGTATGAAGATTTCAAAACAGAGATGGGTATAAAATTGCCCTCCGTCCAGATTAGCGGAGGCGCGACACTGGACGTCAAGGCGCACGTGACGCTGGTCTTCCTGAAAAAGAACCTCATCATGACCGTGCACCCGATGGAAGTCGACCGCCGCTGGGCCCGGCTGCGTCGCTACGCCGACACCGTGCTCAAAAAACTGCCGCCCGGCATCAGCGCCGAAGACCGTATGACGACGCTGCTGATAAGGCTGATAGACAGCAACAACGACCGTAACTTCGAGCACCTGCGCCAGATAGAAGAGAGCGGCGACGAGCTTAACAAACAGCTCATGGACCCCAAAACCCCGCGCGAGATGCTGGGGCCGCAGATATACAACATGAAACACGCTCTTATCATTTACCTGGATGCGCTCTGGGAAAGCGTGGAGGTCATCCGCAACCTGCGCTACGCCGATGCCGACCTGATAACCGACGACACCAAGCTGCTGGACAGGATAGGCGTGCTGGCCGAAGACGTCAACCGCCAGATAGGCCTGGCGGAACACCTTTCGGAAGTACTGGCTTCGGGCCTCGAAGTGCTGCAATCCATCTACAACAACCAGCTGCAGATACTCAATAACAAGCTGGCCATGGTGGTAACCTACCTGACCATCATAGGCACTGCCCTACTGGTACCTAACACTCTAGCCACGGTTCTGGGTAACTCCGCTTTTGCCATGAATCCCGACGACAGGGGCTGGTACATCACGCTGCTGGTAGCTTCCACAATAATAGCCACTGCCGCCTCTTTCTGGTGGGTCAGGAAATTCGGCTGGATGCCCAAGAGAGCTGATAGAGCCGACGACTAACGTCGCCCACTGAAAACGCTCATGACGTTGTTGCCTCCGTTCGGTTAATCCAAACCGAGGTTAAAAATCATGGTTTCTGCTGAATATAAAGAAATCATCCTCCGCCTGAAATCTCGGGCCAACGCTGACAACGCGGCGCTATAGAGCAATCGGAGGATGGGTTTAAAACCCACCTTTACATACGGTGGCTCGTGTCGAGACTCAATGATATACTGTGGAGAGAAAATCTCTCAGAATACATTTATGACCAAACCGCGAACCTACCAAACGCCAGCCATCGTCATTAAAAAGACCAAGCTGGGCGAAGCCGACCGCATACTAACCCTTTATACCCCCGGGCTGGGCAAAATCCAGGGAGTGGCCAAGGCCGTGCGCAAGCCTAAAAGCAAGCTCTCCGGTCACCTGGAAATGTTGAGCTACTCGCAGGTGACACTGGCGCGCGGCAGGAACATCGACACTATCATCGGCAGCCAGACTCTCAATGCCTTCCTGGAAATAAAGAATGACCTCGACCTGCTCTCTTACGCTTTGTATATGGCGGAAATGGTCAACCAGTTCACCCCGCCTGAGACCGAGGACCCGCAGCTTTTCGATCTGCTGCTGAGAACGCTGGAAGAACTCCCGCAGGCATCGGACAGGGACCTGCTGCTGCGCCATTTCGAGCTGCACCTGCTCAGGCGGGTAGGCTACCGACCCGAGCTGGAAAAATGCGTGCTGTGCCGCCAAACTCTAGAATCCGTAACCAATGCCTTCGCGCCTTCAGCCGGTGGCGTGTTATGCCCCTCCTGCCAGAGACTGGGGAAACACTACGGATATGCCCTCTCGTGGGACGGGCTGGGGGTGATGCGCTTTATCCAGGGCGGCGACTGGGAGAGCGTCAGCGTCACGCCCATAGATCGAGGAGCACTGGCCGAGGTGGAGCGGTTGATGCGCATCTACATACGACATCTGCTGGAAAAAGACGTCAAGTCGGCTGCCTGGCTAGACAGCCTGAAGCAGGGACCTTCGGCGTAGGGGCGAGTCATAACTCGCCCCTACAATTATTTTACCCTTACTTTTTGCCAGACTGTATTCCTTTTATCCAGACGCCGGCTCTTTCCAGTTCGCCTTCCTTCAAGGGCCCGTTGCTGCCAAGGACAAAGAATCCGGCGGGAGGAGCGAGAAGCTTGCCGCCCTTGCCGGTGAGACTGCGGGCTATCTTCCCGGCAGCAAAACCGAATATTTTCACCCAGGTGGCCGGTATCCTTGTATCAAAAGCCGTCACGTTGATACCATTGAGAGAACCGGCCGGGATTCCGGACAGAAATGCCTGCATGGGCCGCGTCGGCCTGCCGCCCATGGTGGGCGAGCCGACTACGAGCAAGTCGATGGATTTTAAATCCTGCGGTCCGACCTCACCCGGGCGAACAACTTTTACCTCGGCTGGTGCAAGGGCGGCGGCGATAGCACGTGCGATTTTTTCGGTGTTCCCCTGGACCGAATCGAACACGAGCAAAACCTTCATTTTCAATCCTCCTTTTCAATCCTCTTTTTTACTCGCTTAACAATGTAATCTAAAAATGCCCGAGTCTCAAGGAGTACCCCTTTCTCAAAACAAAACCCGAAGCACTAAATCCGAAATCCTAAACAAATCCAAATGACCGAATGTCAAAATTTTTGAATTTCGAACTTTGGTATTATTTAGTATTTAGATATTAGAATTTAGGATTTGTCCTCTCATTCTCTTATGCGATTCCTGCAAAAGTTCAGAAACATATTGGACTCTCTGGGAGGTGAAGATGGGGAGTCCGGATGAAGCAAATCTATGTAGAAAGTTATTACCGGAGCGGCTAT